>VXWP01000049.1 GCA_009835325.1 Gemmatimonadota bacterium
CCCAGCAACCGGTCTTTCTGATCGTCGGTCAGGAAGTCGTATCCCTCCCGGACCAGTCGAAGCTCGTCGGCCAGCGACAGCCAGTTGTGCTTCACCCTGTGATGGCCCGGGTACCCGGTGCCCCACATGGCCCGTTCCACGCCGAAGGCGTCCAGGAGCGCACGGACAAATGGGTGCATGTCGCGGAAGGGGAAAGGCTCCCGCGACCGCCCCTTCACGTCCGATATCTTCACGAACATCCGCTCGTTCCGGGCGAGGTCGAGAATGGGCTGAAAAACCTCCATCCCGGTTTCCGGGTCGGGATATCCCATGTGGTCGATGATCAGCGTCATGTCCGGATGGCGCCGGGCGATCTCGTCAACCTGTGGGGTGTCCCCGGGCTTCATGTGGAACTGGACCACCGCGTCCCGTGCGGCGAGTTCCTCCCACATGGCCCGGTTGCCCTCAGCCACGAGAATCTGCTCGTCCGGATAGTAGAAGGGGTGGAAACGGAAACCGACCAGCCCCCGGTCCTCCATCCAGTGCCGGACCTGCTCGGCGTTCCCTTCGGTATCCTGCGGGTCGATCAGGCCGTGCCCCACGAACCGGTCCGGAAACCGGGCCACAGAATCGGACATGTAGCCGTTGTCCCATGTCGACCACGACGTCTGCACCAGCACGCTTGCGTCCACGCCGTTGGCGTCCATGTCCTCGATCAGTTCGTCGGCCGTGCCGGGCTCGTCCGGTTCCGCCGTCCACGTCGGCGCGGTGGGCCCTACCGGGTATCGGGGCGGGTCGATCTCCCAGACGTGTACGTGGGTATCGACGATCATGCGGTTATCCTTATCCTTTAAGAAATATCAGACTGAGGTATATCAGACATTGCACGTATCATAGGCCGCCTTCATGGCCGCCAGCGGGTCGCCCAGGGGCACGAACTCGTGGCCCACGTACCCCGTGTAACCGGTCTCGGCGATGGCGCGCATGACGGGCGGGTAGTAGATCTCCTGGGTCTCGTCGAGGTCGTTCCGGCCGGGGTTGCCCGCCGTGTGGAAGTGGCCGATGTGCGCGATGTTGTCCCGGATGGTCCGGATCAGGTCGCCTTCCATGATCTGCATGTGGTAGATGTCGTAGAGCAGCTTGACCCGCGGCGAACCGACCCCCTCGCAGACGGACACGCCCCAGTCCGTGTAGTCGCACTGGTAGTCCGGGTGGTTCACCTTGCTGTTGAGCAGTTCCATGCACAGGGTGACGCCCTTCTCCTCGGCCGCTTTCGCGACGCGCAGCAGGCCCTCGATGCAGTTGTCGCGGCCTTCGTCGTCGGACTTGCCTTCCCGGTTGCCCGAGAAGCAGATCAGGCCGGGGATGCCGTACTCGACGGCCTGGTCCATGTTGGCCAGCAGTTCGTCCTCGATGCGGTCGTGGTTCTCCCGTTTGTTCAACCCGTCGGGCAGGGAAGCGTGGCCCACGACGATGGCGATGTCCATGCCTGCGTCGCGCACCCGGTTCCAGTGCTCCTCCGGCAGCATTTCGACGGACGCGTAGCCCATTCGTGCCGCTTCACGGATGAGCGATTCCGGGGTCAGGCCTTCGCGGTTGAAACAACCGAAGCAGATGGACTGCCTGATGGTGCTCATGAAAGTCTCCTGTCAGATATGGCGTGCCGCAGCCGCCCTGCCTGGCCAGTGCCGCGCGCCGTCACCCGTACGCGCCGTGCTCCAGAAACCCGAACAGGCGTTTCTGGCGGGGATCGGCGTCCCGGTACACGTGCTCGGGCATGGTGTAGTCGATGAAGGGGAAGTACTTGTGACCGATAACGCGCCGCGCGTAGGTGATCTGGGTGATGTACCGCGTGCGGTCGCTCCGGTTCGGCCCGCCCCGGTGCCAGACCTGGTTGTTGAACATGGCGACACTGCCCGCCGGGCCGAGGTTGTAGTGGATCCGGTCCTCCCACTCGGTGCCCTCCAGCGAATCGGGACAGGGGCGGCCGAAGAGGTGGGATCCCGGGATGACTTCCGTGCCGCCGTGTTCGGGTTCGGTGACGTCGGTGAGATAGTAGTTGCAGGTAAAGAAGAGGACCGGAAGTCGGATGTTCTGTGGAGGGTCTCCATCCGTCACCAGGAAATGCGGCGCGTCGTCCTGGTGCCACTGGAAGGACCCGCCGGGACGCGTCTTAAAGGAGTTGTTGTGGATGACGTGGCAGTTCTCGGCGACCAATGCCTCGGCGAAGCTGACGATGGGCTCGAGGTCGAAGAGGCGGCGGTTCGTCTCGCTGAACTCGAACATGCGGTGGCACAGGGCCATGTACTCGCTGACTGAATTGAGCCCGTTGGGGTTCTCCCGCAAGCCGTAGTCCAGGTCCCCGCGCAGGGCCTCGCACCAGTCGGGCGGCAGCACGCTCTCCAGGAAGAGGAATCCCTGGCGGTTGAACGTATCGACCCAGTCCTGGATCTGCGCTGGTTCGGCGACTTTGCCACCCAGGGAGATTGTGCCGGTGGTCATGCCGATTCCGATTTTGGCGTTTAAGGTCACGTACAAAGCGAGTGTGTTCCAGCGTACGTAGCATCGAATAAAACCCGGCGGAAACGACAAGGCAAGGGTTAAGTCCGGCCTCACGGCATTGGAAGATGATCGTCCGATGGGTCGGTTTTTCTTGACATTCCCAAAATAACTAGTTATCTGACTAGTTAGATTATCGTTCTTCGATCCAACTGAGAACGTCAATCTTTGATCAGGCTACTATCATGGACAGGGAATGGCAGGTCCAGGAAGCGAAGGCGAAGTTCAGCGAACTCCTCGAAACGAGCCGGGAGGAGGGTCCTCAGGTCGTGACCAAGCGGGGCGTGAAAACGGCCGTGCTGGTTTCCATCGAAACGTGGGAACGAATGGAGCGGTCGGCCCGGCTTGGCCTGAAGGACCTGCTGCTGTCGCCGGAAGCGCGCACCGAGTCCCTGACGCCACTGCGGGAACGGCGTCGATCGCGCGGGACGGCAGACCCGGCAGGCCCGGCAGGCCCGGCAGACCCGGATTGACCCATGTATCTACTGGATACCGAAGTCGTATCGGAACTGCGCAGGAGCCAGCCGCACCAGGATGCGCTGGAGTGGTTTTTGGGACTGGCCCCGGACCAGGTCTACCTTTCCGCCGTGACCGTGGGCGAGATTCAGACGGGCATCGAGTTCGCCCGGGCAAAGGATGCTTCCCGGGCCGCGGAACTGGAGACCTGGATGGGCAAGCTGATGGATTCCCAACGTGTCCTTCCCATGGATCCGGCGGTCTTCCGGGTGTGGGGAAAGCTCCTATACCGCCGGTGGGACGTTCGCATGACCGACGCCATGATCGCCGCGACGGCCGTGGTGCACCGGCTGACCGTGGTCACCGGAGATCCGGAATCCTATGACCGGCTCGGTGTCGAAACGCTGAATCCATACGAGAAGGACTCTGCCGTCCAGCGGAGCGCCGGGCATGTATGACGTGGACGCCGTCCAGCGGAGCGCCGGGCATGTATGACGTGGACGCCTTTCAGAGGAGCACCCGGCATGTATGACGTGGACGCCATCGCCGCCTTCGACCGGGAGAACGTGGCGGACATCAAGGCCCGCCAGGGCCGGATCAACGAGGACGGGTACTCGGCCGGTCTGAAGATCACGGACGTGCGTACCTGGCGTGTGCTGATGCCGTGGCGGGGCACGAAGCGATGGGACGGGTCCGCGGAGGGGTTCTCATTCGCCGAATTCGAAACAGACCAGGGCCTGGTGGGCGTAGCCGAAGGTTTGTCCAGCGAGGCCGACGCGCTGCGTTCCCGGGTCCTGGGAAAAAACCCCTTCGAACCGGAGGTCCGCGGGCTTTTGGGCCTGGCCTACTGGGACCTGGCCGGCAAGGTCGCCGGCAAGCCCCTCTACCGGTACCTGCGCGAGGTCTTCGAACTCGACACGCCCGTGGCCACGAAGATCCCCATCGCAGCCTACACCTGGTGCCGCTTCCCCGATGTCAACGGCGAGCACGAGGTGGCCTTCGACACCTATCCGCAGCACGTGAAGTCGCTCATGGAGGACGAGACCTTCCGGATCATCAAGCTGTCCATGTGCGATTTCGAGCCTCACCGTTACGTCGAACTCGTCCACAACATCCGCGACGAGGCCGGCTTCGACGTGGACATCCGCGTCGATCCCCACGCGTCGTGGAGCGAGAGCGAAGCCCTGCGGTTCATGCAGGGGGTGGAGGACTGCCGGATCGAGTGGATCGAGGAACCCGTCGGCGGCCGGTTCGAGAACATCTTCCGCGCCGGCCACCGCCTGCGGCTCATGAGCAGCATCCCCATATCGTCCCATGCCTGGCTGCCGCCGCTCCGGCGGGATTCGGCGCCCCGTCCCTACGGTGCCTATGTTTCCGGCCGTTACGGCGACGAGACGCTGGACCAGCCGCTGGACCTTGGCGTCATGCGCCGCCACGTGGCCGCAGACGTGACCGCGCCGGACGCCTACGCGGGGCCGCTGGCCCTCAAGCGGTACTACGACACCGCCCGGTTCATGGGCATGGAACTGGGCATGCACAGCGCCTACGAACTGGGGCCGGGCACGGCCATACGCCTCCACGTCGCCGCCTTCGCCTTCCCCTACACCATACCCTATCACATCGTGCACGGAAACGGGACCATGCCCATGTCGCTCCACGGCCTGGACGCCCATTACAACCAGTGGGTGGGCGACGTCATCAAGGGCGGCAAGATGCCCTACGAAGACGGGTGCCTCCGCGTACCCGAGGGACCCGGCCTGGGCGTGGAACTCGACCTCGACCTGCTGGACGAATACCGGTGGACGGAAGAGAAGCAGGATCTGCACACCCGCCACATCGAGGCGATCCGGGCGAACCATCTCGACCGGCTGGGCTGGCGCAAGGACCGGATGGGATGGCTGAGGTAGACGAGCCGACTGCGCCGCCGCGCCGACCGCGCCGCCGCGCCGACCGCGCCGCCGTGCCGACCGCCAGCCGTCCACGCGGCGCCAGCCGTCCACGTGGCGCCAGCCGTCCACGTGGCCGTCGCTCCTCAGTCCTTCCGCAACCCGCCCAACCTCCACAGCACACTGACGACCCCCAGGCTGGCGATCCCGCCGCAAATCGTGAGGGCCAGGGGCGCGCCCGCCACCGCGGCCAGCCCGCCGACGAGCAGGCGGCCGGGCGGACCGCCGCCGATGGCGAGGACGAGTAGGCCCATGACCCGGGGCCGCATGGCGTCGCTGGACGTGCGGAGGACGATGGAGGACTGCATGATCCCGAACCCGGTCTGCCCGACGCCCACCAGGATCAGCATCAGGAGCGAAAGCGGGAAGGACGTCGACAGGGCGAAGACCAGCGTGGCCAGGGCGTTGACCAGGGAACTGATGGAGAAAACCAGGCCGTCGCGGTAGTGCTGGCCCAGCCGGTCGATGAGGGCGATGCCGAGGATGGATCCGACGCCGGTGCCCGCGCCGAGGATGCCCAGTTCCAGGGGGCCGAGGAAGAGGACGTCCCGTACGAAGACGGGCAGCAGGACCTGGTAGGAGAAGGCGAAGGCGTTCATGATGAAGGTGATGATCAGCACGCCCGAGATCCTGGGATGCCGGCGCGAATACCGGTAGCCGAGGAGCAGGTCCTTCCAGGGACCGAGCCGTCCCTTCTTCCGGCCTTTCCGGTCCGTAGCGGCGGAGAGCCGGACGATCACGACGATCTGGACGACCTGCAGGAGGAAGAGAGCCAGGAAGCCGCCCTTCGTCCCGGCGAACTCGAGCAGGATGCCGCTCATGAGCGGCCCGATCAGCCGGGAGATGTTCTGGGGCACCGTCTCCAGCACCATGGCGTCCGTCGTCCGGTCCTTGCCCACCAGGTCCGGGATGAGCGCCCGGCGGCAGGACCAGTCGTAGGCGCTGCCCAGGCCGATCAGGACGGATCCGATGACGACGTGCCAGAAGGCCAGGTGGCCGAGCAGGGCGAGGATCCAGAAGAGGCCGTTGACGAAGCAGTTGATGAACTGGGCGTTGACGATCAGCCAGCGGTAGCTCACGTACCGGACCACCGTGCTGAAGAAGGGGCCGAAGAGCATGAACGGCGCCATGCGGCAGAAGCTGACCAGCGCCACCATGCCGGCCGAGTCGGTCAGTTCCAGCACGACCCAGCCAACGATCAGTTCATCCATCCAGCGCGTCTGCCACCAGATGCTGCTGGAAATCCAGAGGTTACGGAAATCGGGGATGGAAAGCAGGCGGGCCGCTTTCCAGCGTGAGCCGAGCCGGACGAACATGGACGCCCTGTGGAAAATCCTGTTGACGGGCAGGTGGGACCATCTATATTCCGATTTATCTTAAGCGATCGGCACCACCGATAACCGGATCTCCTCGTCGTCTGCCGACAATCCGGCCCGCGGTGATTCTGGGACAAGAAAGCCTTTCTATCGGCCACAGTCAAGCGTTCCGCATACCCTTTCGAACACCGTGATCACGCCTGCTCGAAATAGGGGAGTGTCGTCATGAGCGACGGGCTTCGCATCCTGTCCATCGGTGCGCATCCGGCGGACATATTCGACCAGTCGGGCGGCGCCATGGCCCATCACACCGCCCGCGGCGACTGGGTGGGATGCGTCGTGCTGACCCACGGCGCTCGCGTGCACGACAAGGTCATCAGCGACGACATGTTCCACGCGGATGAGGTGCCGGACGGGGACACCCTGAAGCGGATGATGGCGGAACGGTCCGACGTAAAGGCGGAAGAGGTGAAATCGGCGTGCCGTGCCCTCGGCGTGGAGGACGTCTGGTTCATGGGCGCGGATGATGCCGTGCTCCTGCCCGACCGGCCGATCGTGCGCCAGCTCGCCAGCCTGCTGCGGGAACTGAAGCCGGATATCATCCTCACCCATTTCCCCGACGAGGGCGGCGGCACCTGGAACCCCCACGCGGTGGCCGGCCGCATCGTCATGCTCGCCATGGGGCTGGCCGGTTCCGTCGACCCCGGCGACCGGCATCCGCCCCACCAGGTGGCCCAGGTGTTCTACTGGGGCTGCGGCGGGGCGAGCCTGCCCAGGAACGTCTGGGACGCCCGCGGCGGGTACTACAACGATGTCTTCATCGACATCACGGACGTGGTCGAGAAGAAACTGGCGGCGCTGGACGCACTGGTGAGCCAGGGCTACGGCGGCGCCTACGCGCGCAAGCGCATCGAGACGTCCGACGGGGCCTTCGGAAGCGCGGGCCACGTCGCCTACGCCGAAGGTTTCATTTCGCTCAATGCCGAAACCCACTACTACTTCCCCGTCTCGTCCTACGCCCTCGAACGGGCCCGCAGGTCGGACCACGAGAACATCGAGAAAGTCAGTTACAAGTACGAAGCGTGAAGGAGATTACCATGCAACGGGTCGGGTTCATTTTGAAAGTCAAGGAAGACATGATCGAAGGCTACAAGAAGCACCACCGGGAGGTCTGGCCGGAGATGCTGGAGGCGTTGCAAGACGCCGGCTGGCGCAACTACTCGCTGTTCATGCGCGAGGACGGACTGCTCTTCGGTTACTGCGAGACCCCGGATTTCGAGAAGGCGCTGGCCAGGATGGCGGAGACGGACGTCAACGCACGCTGGCAGGAGTTCATGGCACCCTATTTCGAGAACCTCGGCGGCAAGCACGCCGACGAGAACATGGTCCCGCTGGAGCAGGTTTTCTACCTGGAATGACAGGTTTCTGCCCGAACTAAAAGTAAAGCGCGCCCCCCGCGCGCAGGTAACACCCGCGCAGGGTAACAGGGGTAAAACAAGACCACTTGGACACCACCACCCTCGATACGCCCGTCCTTACGCAAGACGAAAAGCGGCTGATCCGGGACATCACCGATTCGCTGAAGGAATGCAGGAATCCGGACGCCGCGCACCTCGACCAGGCGATCTGCGAGTCCATCGCCCGGTTGAGCGACCTGGCCAGGGTCATGAACGCCTATCCCTCCCTGCTGGAAAGCCAGTCCCTCGGCCAGCAGCGGCGGGATGCCGCTTCCCTTATCGAGGCGCTGTCCAACGCCACGCTCTTCACCGTCGACATGCTGCTTCCCATGCGGGCCGCGGTCGGGCAGGTGTACGTCATGGCGCGGCTGAACCTGTTCCGTCTCCTGCACCAGGTGGTCCAGGAAGCGCTGGGCGGCCGGGACGAATTCACGGCCGTGGAAGACGCCATCGGCGCCCGGATCAGCCAGAGCATACACAACAAGGTGATCGAATCGCTGCTGATCGCCATCGTCTGCGACGACAGCCTCGGCCGCGCGGTCCGCATCAAGGCGGCCACCGCCCTGACCCACCTCTGGGAGGACCGGTTCTCCCGGCGGATCGAAGCCTTCCTGCCCGTCCTCGAAACCACCTGGGAAGCCCGGCGGCAGACGACCGTGCAGCTGGGTACCCTCATGGGGGTTTCCGAGGTATTCGCCCTGATGCGCGCGGGCGGCGACATCCGGTTCCTCGACTATTTCTCCAGGAAGACCTGTCCGCCGGAGGAACTGCAGGCCTTTCGTGAGTTCCTCTTCAGCGTGTCCACCGAGGAACTCGAGTCCCTGGGCGACAAACTGAAAGAGGGGCAGCACAGGGCGTCGTTTCCGGGCGTCGACACCACCCTGTCCCTGTCGCCCACCTATCTCTACGACCATACGGCCACCGACTTCGTCACCCAGCTCTACCTGTTCTTCGTCAAGCGCCACCTCGAAGCCCACGCGCGGCGGATCCGGAACCTGCCTGGTCCCAAGCGCACGGCCGAAGAGTACGTCATGGTCTATTTCCTGGAGCAGTCCTGCTCGATGGACGGCGACCGTACCGCCGACAGAAAGGAAGACACGCAGTGATCAAGCTCGGTTGCATGTCCCTGAGTTACAGCCACGCCATTTCCGAAGGCCGCATGGACCTGTTCGAATTCATCGACCTCGCCCGCGAAATGGGACTCGACGGGATCGACATCCATACCCGGGCGCTGGAATCGGAAGATGACGCGTACCTGCGGGACGTGCGCATGCAGTGCCTGCAGCGGGGGCTTGCCATCTCCTACCTGGGCATCAGCAACAACTTCGGGAAGCCGCCCGGGGAGATCGCCGCCGAGATCCAGATGGTCAAGCACTGGATCGACGTGGCCGCGCGGCTGAACGTGCCCATGGTCCGGATCTTCGCGGCCTGGGACCGGGAGGACACGCCCGCGCGCGTCACCTGGTCCCGGATGATTTATGGCATCTCCGAAGTGGTGGATCACGGGGCCGCCAGAGGCGTGGCCGTCGGGCTTCACAACCATAATCACGGCTGCGTGACCCGTACCGGCGACGACGTCGTGCGCATCCTGAACCAGGTGGATCGCCCCACGTTCACCCATATCCTCGACACGGGCCAGTATGCCGGCTCGCCGGGCGCTTCGGGCAGCAGGGGCAACCCGGACCCCGCCTACGATTTCTACGGCAGCATGGAGAAGAGCGCGCCGTACGCGGCGCATGTCCGGGCGAAGTTCTACCGCATCCAGTCCGGCGAGGAGGAGTGGCTGGACTATCCCCGCATTCTGGGGATCCTGAAGCAGGTCGGTTTCAATGGCTGGATGTCGGTCGTCTACGAAGGGCAGGACGTCGAAGCCGAGGAGATCGCGGTACCCAAGGCCGTCGCCTACCTGCGGCGCCTTCTCGCCGAAAACGGCATGTGAGGCTAAGAGAGAAGCGACGTGATGTGCCGGCAGGAATCGGGGTTCAGTTCCACGGAGACGCTGCGGCGCCCGAGCGCGCGCGCGGCCAGGGCGATCGTGCCTTGCCCGGCAAAGGGGTCCAGAACCGTATCGCCCGCGTATGACCAGAGGCGGATCAGGCGCCGGTAGGGCTGTTCCAGGTTATCGTCCGGCGTCCAGACGGCCTGGCGGCCCGCCCGCCATGTTGAAGCGGGTATTCTGCTTTCTTCCACGACGCCAGGCGGCGGCGCTTCGGATTCACCGGGCTTCCGGTAGGCCAGGATGGTCTCGGCATGCACCTTGGGCCGGCATCCGAGCGGTACCCGGCCATCCGCCGGTTCCTCCTTCACCGCTTTCCCCGGTTCGAACCAGTACCAGGTGGCCTCGTACTGAAATCCGGCCTCCTGGAGACCGCGGTGCGTATCCGCCACCAGCGCGACCGGTTCATCCCGCCAGAGCAAGTCGGCGATCCAGACGATCATAGCCCTGCCGGGCATGAGGCACCGGTGGCACTGCGCCCATACCTCTGAGAGCGAGGCCAGGAAGTCCGGATAGGTCTGGCCGAAACCGATCTGGTCCGGGTGGCCGTAGTCGCCGCTCTCCCACCAGGGCGGACAGGTCAGGACCAGGCCGGCGCGCCCGTCTGGAATCGGGTCCATCCTGCGCGCGTCGCCCAGCCAGAGCTGGACCTGGTCGTCATCGTGGTAAAGGCGCATTGAGGAAGCGTCGTATCGCGGGAAATGAGTCCTGGCGGCGGCCTTCACCGCCGCGTCAGGCTTCGGGCCAGATTTCGGCCAGGGTGCTTGAGATGATCACGGGACTGGGGCCGTCCACCCGGAAGCATTCCTCGGCCGACAGGGCTTCGTCCATGAGCCCGCCCGTCATGGACCGGGGCCAGCCGAACCACCGGTAGACCGCTTTCTCGTCGACGGCTCCGGCGGACTCAACGGCGCCCACGAGCAGACTGCGCATGGCATGACGGCGGGTCATGGAAACGGCTTCCCTCGCCGTCTCGTCGGGCACCCACCGCTTCGTCAGCTCCCATACGCACGAGGCCGCGTCATGGACGTTCCTTCCAGGCTGTCCGGACCGTCCGGGTACGATCAACCACAGCTTCTCGAGTTCCAGCAGCGCCTTTCGGAAAGTCCGCCTGTCCATGCGGACGGATCCTGCGAGCCGGTCCCGCAGCGCCCGCCCCGTGGCCGGGCCGTCCCGTTCGATGCAGTCGGCCAGCCGGAACGCCGCCGGGGAGATCCGGTTGCGCTCCCGGGCGCCCCGGAAGCCTTCCCCTTCCATGGCCAGCAGGGCAGCCCAGTGCTTCCGGGCGACCAGCGTGGGCTTGCGCTTCACGAAGGTGCCGAACAGGCAGGGAACGGCTTCGGGCAGGTCGCTCAGCCAGATGCTGGCGATGCCCTGTCCCGTGCTGATCCCGTTACCGTTGCCGGCAAGGCCGGTCCTGCCGTCTATGGCCTCCTGGATACTGGGTAGTTCGGTGCCGGAGTAGACCGAGACGAAACACCGTTCCAGGATGAACTCGCCGGCCTGTTTCCTGCTCTTCAGGCGGCGGGACGGGGACAGGCGATGGTTTTCGGTCACGCGCCCGCGGACGCCGTCGGGCAACATGGGAAACAGTTTCGACTTGCTGAGTATGGACATGTAAGGCGCTTTCTGCAGATCTTGCGACGGCCTGCGGGTCACGCGGCGGTCTGCGCGGCCAGGGCCGCCCCGATGATCCCGGCCTGGTTCCTCAGCCGGGCGGGGACGACCTCGGTATCCACGGTGAAGCACGATGAGAACTTCTCGTACTTGTTGCTGGCGCCGCCGCCCACGATGATCAGGTCCGGGCGGATCAACTCGTCCAGCCTGCACAGGTACTCGTTCACCCGTCCGCCCCATTCCTCCCAGCTCAGGCCTTTCGCTTTCCGAATGCTTTCGGCGGCGTATTTCTCCGCGACGCGGCCTTTCATCTCGATGTGGCCGAATTCCGTGCTGGGCACGAGCGTGCCGTCGACGAACAGGGAGGTACCGATACCGGTACCCAGGGTCGCGATGACCACCACGCCGTCCCGGTCTCTGCCCGCGCCGAACCGCATCTCCGCCATGCCCGCGGCATCCGCGTCGTTCACGAAAACGACCGGCCGGCCGGTCGCCTTCGCCATGCGTTCTACCGCGTTGACGCCGATCCAGGACGGGTCGATGTTCGCGGCGGTCCGCACCGTACCTTGCTTGATGACCGCGGGAAAGCCGAATCCCACGGGACCCCGCGGGTCGAAGTGCCGGACGATCTCCGCCGCGGTCTCGATCACTTTCTTTGGCGTGGCCGGCCTGGGGGTGCCGATCCTGAAGCGTTCCGTCTCGAGTCTTCCGGATTCCAGGCAGACCGGCGCGCCTTTGATGCCCGTTCCGCCGATATCGATCCCCAGCAGACTCATGCGGGTTCACCTTCCGTCGATTCTTCTTCGGCCTGGACGGCATCTCGGTCGCGTGGGGACGTGATCCGCCAGTAATAGCCGTCCGGGTCCAGCATGCGGAAGTCCGTGGCGCCCCATGGTTGCGCTGTCAGAGGTTCGTGTATGGACACCCCGGCCTGTTGCATCTTCGCATGGAACTGGCCGATATCCGAGATCTCCAGGACCAGTTCGACTCCCACGCCGCGGGCGAGCGACTCGACAGGCTGTTCCCCCGGGTCCGGATACCAGAGCAGTTCGTCGGTCTTCAGTCCGAGGACCAGTTCGTTCCGTTGGAGCAGGATGTAACCGGGGTCGTTCGACAGTTCCTTGAAGCCGAAGGTCTCCGTGTAGAATGCCGCGGACACCTGCAGGTCCTTCACGGCAAGGTTCACCTGGAGTCTCACGGACTGACTCTGGACCTGGACCTGATCGGCCCGGGGGCCGCGGGAAGTGAACTGGACGGTATACGTCACCTGGTCGCCGACCTGCAGCAACGAAAACTGCCCGTCCGTAATGTTGGATCGATGGAAAAACAGGTCTTCGTTCTCCGGGGTGTTGATGAACCCGTAACCCCTGGTGTGGTTCAGCCTGGTGATCGTACCCTGCGGCATGACTGTCCAGTCCCGGTTCCTGGGAACCGCCTTGGAAGAAGACCCGGTTTATCGAAAAGAGGAGGTGGAATCTGGCAAGACCATGCCGGCCATTCCCACCCGGGGCAGGCATGGCAAAGTAGATGAACGCTCGTGCTCCGCCTGCCTGAAACAACATGCCGGCCAACCCCGGGAAAGGAGTCGCCGGCGAAGTTCCATGTTAGGTCTGCGCAACAGGTCAAGTCAAGGCTTTTCTTGTTCCTTAGCGCGGGTACATAGAGGTTGACAACCGGCGGGGGTTCGCCTAGACTATCCGGAGTGTCCGGACGACGCAAAACACCCTTCAGTACTGGGCCTTCCCGCTGGACGGCACCCTTTACAGGACCTTTTGCAGGCATGCGTCCATTACATTTCAAATCGATATTGCTGGGGGCGCTGATCTGGTGCGGATGCGATCAGAACCTGCGTCCCTTGCCCGAAGACGGCGGACAGCCGTCCGGCAGGTCCTTCGTGGAGGCGCAGCGGCCGATCGACGGCAGCCGGGTGGCCGGCCGAAGCTTCGAGGA
The DNA here is from genome assembly GCA_009835325.1 of Gemmatimonadota bacterium. Lineage (NCBI taxonomy): Bacteria > Pseudomonadati > Gemmatimonadota > Gemmatimonadota bacterium. The sequence continues at coordinate 13,277 of VXWP01000049.1, forward strand.
AGGACAGCCCACCGCGGTCCCGGCAGGCGGTGCGAGCGTATCGGGAACCATCGACATCACGCCGGAACTCTTCGCGCGGCTCAGGGGCTCGGAGACCATGTACGTCATGGCGAGACGAAGCCAGGACGGTCCGCCCATGGCCGTCAAGCGTTTCAGAAGCCTGCGGTTCCCCATGCCGTACACGCTGACCGGAGCGGACCAGGCCGTCCAGGGTCCGGCATTCACCGGGGAAGTCACCATCGTCGCGCGCATCGACCTGGACGGGAACGCCGGCGTACCGCAGGCGGGCGACATGGAAGGGGTCAACCCGCGGGTGGTCGTCGGAGCCTCCGGTGCGGACGTCGTCATCGACCGGCTGTACTAGTCGCCAACCACATGATGAATACCGAACTGCTCACCGCGCCTGAATCCTTGCGACGGCTCGTCCTCGACCTGCGCCAGATGGAGACCTTCATCGAGGACCCTCTCGTCGTCCGGAAGGCGGACGGGGTCTGGTACGAGGACATAAACGGCCGGAGGATCCTGGACGGCCTGTCGGGCATCTTCACCGTGAACGCCGGCCACGGCAACCGGAGGATCATCGAGGCGATCAAGGCCCAGCTGGACGCGATGGCCTTTGCCCCTCCGCTCCACGCCACCAGCCCGCCGGCCATCGAGCTGGTCCAGCGGCTGGCGGAAGTCACGCCGGAAGACCTGAACACCATCAAGCTCCTGTCCGGCGGATCGGAAGCCACCGAGGCGGCCATGAAGCTGGCGCGGCAATACCACCGGCAGACCGGCAACCCGGGCAAGTTCAAGGTGATCTCGCGGTTTCACGGGTACCACGGCGCGACCATGGGGGCCCTGTCGGCCACGGGCACGCGCCGGCGCAAGACTATGTTCGAACCCACGCTGCACGGATTCCTGCACGTCCACCCGCCGACCTGCTACCGGTGCCCTTACGAAAAGACCTTTCCGGACTGCGAGGTCTTCTGCGCCCGGACGGTGGAGGACCTCATCGAGCTGGAAGGCGCCGAGACCATCGCCGCGCTCATCCTGGAACCCGTGGGGAACACCGGGGGGATCATCATGCCGCCGCCGGGGTATCTCCCCGAACTGCGGGATATCTGCAACCGGCACGATATCCTCCTGATCTACGACGAGATCATCACCGGCTTCGGCCGCACCGGCAGCATGTTCGCCGCCCAGACCTTCGAGGCGGCGCCCGACATCCTCTGCATGGGCAAGGGCATGTCCAGCGGATACGTGCCCCTGGCAGGGATCGCCTTCCGGGATTCCATCGCGGCCGCCTTTCTCGGTCGCGAAGAGGACGAGGTCGAGTTCTCCCACGGCCACACCTTCGGCGGCAACCCGCTGGCCGCGGCGGCCGGACTGGCGAACCTGGCGGAGATCCGGGAAAGGGACCTGTGCGCACGTGCACGCGAGACGGGTGCCTATGTCCGGCAGCGGCTGGAGGAACTGCGGGAATTCGGCATCGTGGGCGATATCCGGGGCTGCGGCCTGCTGGCCGGCGTTGAATTCGTGGAAGATCCCGAAACCCGCACGCCGTTCAATCCATCGGTGAAGTTCGGCGTGCAGGCCGGCCATGCCGCGCTCGGAAAAGGGCTGCTGACGCGCTTCGATCCCAACTGGATCGCCCTGGCGCCGCCGCTCGTCATCACCAGGGAAGAGACGGACCTCATGCTGGACATTTTGTCGGAGAGCATCCGGGAAACGGTAAAGGAGTTGAAGACGTCATGAAACCAGATTCCAACCTGTCGCGCCGTGGATTCATCGGGGGAACGCTGCTTGGGGGCCTGGGCGTCCTGGCGGCCGATCCGATGGTGATGGCGCAGGCCCTGGTGTCGGGCAAGAAACCGGAGGATATCCAGGGTCACGGTATCGCACCGGGCTACGTGAACCTGTCGTCCAACGAGAACCCGCTGGGACCGTCTCCGCGGGCCGTCGAGGCGGTCGCCGCGCGCATTTTCGATGTGAACCGCTACCACTGGAGTTTCATGCCGGACCCTGTGGAAGGCCTGATCAACGCCCTTGAACGGAAACACGGGTTGCCGGTCACCGAGACGACGTGGGACAACTGGGAAGAGGTGACGAAAGACCGCCGGATGATCCTGAGCGCGGGTTCCAGCATGATCCTTCACTCGGTGGGTCTGGCGACGGTCCGGGACAAGGCGGAACTGGTCCAGGCCCAGCCCGCCTACTTCGATACGGCGGATGTCTGGAGGCGGTTCAGGGAAGAAGAAGGCGCCGACGTCAAGGTCAACAACGTCCGACTGACCCGGGACCTGCGGCACAACCTGAACGCCATGTACGAAAGGATCAACGACAATACGACGGTCGTGGTCGTGACGAATCCCAATAATCCCACCAGCACCGTGGTGGAACATGACGCGCTGGCGGATTTCGTCCGGTCCGTACCGTCTCACGTCACGGTTTTCATCGACGAAGCCTATATCGACTACACGACCGATCCCGGTTACCGCGACGCGATGTACCTGACGCTCGAACAGGATAACGTGATCGTATCCCGAACGTTCTCCAAGATCTACGGACTGGCGGGCATGCGCGTCGGGTACGCCGCGCTCTCGCCCCGGCTGAGGCGGAAGCTGTCGCTTTACAACCTGGGCGGCCCGCCGGGCAACCTGGGCGTGTACGCCGCCCTCGCCGCGCTGGACGACCACGCCCACTACGAACGGAGCCGGCAGACGGTGGAGGAAGGCAAGGCCTACCTGGGCGAGGCCTTCGAACGGCTGGATATCCCGTACACGCCCAGCGATGCCTGCTTCGTCCTGTTCAGGCTCGGGGACAGGGCCGAATCCGTGTTCAACGCGCTCCAGGAGCGCAACGTCTGGATCGGCGACGCCATGTGGTGGGGGCTGAAGGGGTATTTGCGCGTTACCGTCGGCACGCCGGACGAAAACGAGGCCTTCATCAACACGCTGGAAGCGGTGTTGTAGCGCGGCATTCGGACGAGACACGGGTCCCATGGACAATCCGATGCTGAAATTCGCGGACGTCCCGTTGGATCGGGCGGAGGACCGGCGCGGCGATCCGGAGTGGCTCGCAGGACGGCTGGCCCAGGACGATACCCGCTTCATTCCCGTCTGGCGCGACCTGAGCCTGATCGATGACGGTCATGGGGCGTCCCTGCCGTCCGCCGTCATCTGCGGGGGCACGACCGGAGCGCTCGATACGGCCGACGCGGCCGACCCGAGCGGAGCGGTCGGCGCGGACGTGCTGGCGGCCAGTTGCGAAACCGTGTTCCTGGGCATGGAGGGGGACCGCGCCGTTTTCGCGGTGGACCTTTCGGGTTCCGATGAAGAAGAGGCGGTCGCGGCGGCCGGGGGCCGGGGGAAGTACCAGGACCTCTGGCGCGCGGGTCCGTCGATCGACGCGCGCGGGGCCGCGCTGATGGCCTATGCGCGGGGGATGCTGTACTGGCATCGCGAGAACCGGTACTGCGGCCGGTGTGGCCATGCGACCGAAAGTCGGGAAGGAGGCCGCCGGCGCCGGTGCACGAACGCGGAATGCTGCAGGAACGCCTTTCCCCGCATCGACCCCGCGGTAATCACGCTGGTGGAATACCGGCCGGAAGACGGCCGTGCGCCCATGTGTCTCCTGGGCAACCACCACCGGCCGCCGCCGAACGTGTTTTCCACGCTTTCCGGCTTTACGGAACCGGGGGAAAGCCTGGAGGAAACCGTGGCCCGGGAGGTGTTCGAAGAGGTCGGTGTCCACGTGAGCGCGGCGCACTACCAGGCCTCCCAGCCGTGGCCCTTCCCCTCGTCGTTGATGCTGGGTTTCCGCGCGCGGGCGGAAACCACTGCCATCGTGGTGAACACGGAAGAACTTGTGGAAGCCCACTGGTTCACCGCCGAGGAGGTTCGGGGTTTCGGCGAGTGGGGCGACGAATCGGCCTCCCACGCCCTTCCGCGCAGGGATTCCATCGCACGGTTCCTGGTCGATTCCTGGGTGTCCGAAGTGACTGACCGCTGAAACATTCAACGTGTCCGGCATCATGAGGCGGAGCGCCGCCGGCCGCCATCGAATCCAAATATGGAGCGCAAAATGGAAGACTACACGTCCCTGGTCCCCTACTACACTTTTCCCACAGATACGCTCGAGGCGCAGGAGGCCGCGCTGGCGGACAACCCGCTCCTGCAGCGCCTGAACGCGTCCCGCAGGAGCTACGCGGGGGATCCGCACCGGCCCGCGTACCACTACGTGAATCCCGAGGCCATGCTCAACGACCCTAACGGCCTGTGCTTCTGGCAGGGCCGCTGGCACCTGTTCTACCAGGCCTACCCGCCCGAGGACACGCGCCAGCACTGGGGCCACGCCATTTCCGACGATCTGGTGCACTGGCGCGACCTGCCCTACTGCATCTACCCCAACCCGGAGCGCTGCTGTTACTCGGGCGCCGCGCTGGTGGAGGAAGACCGCGTGATCGCCATGTATCACGGCACGGTCGCGGGCAACATGGTCGCCGTTTCCGACGATCCCCTGCTGCTCAACTGGGAGAAGGTAACCGGAGGCCCTGTCATTCCCATGCCGCCGAAGGACGGTCCGCCCGCGCCTTACAACGTGTTCGATCCGTGCATCTGGAAGAAGGACGGGGTCTACTATTCGCTCTCCGCGGGCACCAAGCCGACAGGGCCGGCCGGCAAGAAGAGGCGTGCGAACTACCTCTTCCGCTCCGAGGACCTGGCCACCTGGACCTACCTCCATCCCTTCGTAGAGGACGACGACTACACGCTGGTAGGGGACGACGGCGCCTGCCCGTATTTCTGGCCCATCGGAGACCGCCACATCCTGCTCTTCTTCAGCCACATGAGCGGTCCCCAGTACCTGATCGGCGACTATGACACGGATCGGGACAAGTTCGTCGTCACCTACGGCGCCAAGTTCAATTTCGGCGCGTACAAGCCGTCCGGGCTGCACGCGCCTTCGGCCACGCCGGACGGCAAGGGCGGTCTCGTCGCGATATTCAACATGAACCACGGCAAGCCGACGGAGGGTTGGAACCAGATCATGTCCCTGCCCCGGCGCCTGACCGTCGACGGCGACGACCTGTACCAGGAGCCGGTCGAGGCCCTCGAATCGCTGCGGGAAGCCCCGGTCCGGTTCGACGGCTTCGACCTTTCGGCCAACCGGGAGGTCGTCCTGCCCGCGCCGGAGGGCGGCAACACCATGGAATTCGAGGTGGAGATCGACCCGGGATCGTCGCCCATGGTGGAGATGAACGTGCTGCGGTCGCCGGACCGGGAGGAGTTCACGCGCATCGCCTTCTACCGGGGCCGCGGGTTCCACGGCGGGAGCCTCCTTTCCGTCGACACCTCCTACGCGTCCACCGCGCCCGACGTCCTGTCCCGCGCGCCCGAGACCGCGCCGCTGGCGCTGGAGGAGGACGAGACGCTGAAACTGCGGGTGTTCGTCGACCGGAGCGTCGTGGAGGTCTTCGCCAACGGCCGCCAGTGCGTTGCGCTGCGGGTCTACCCCGACCGGCCGGACAGTACGGGCGTGTCCTTCCGCTCCCAGGGCGTCGACAGCCGGGTTCGGTCGCTCCGGGCATACAAAATGAAATCGATATGGACCTGAGCCACCCGTAGCACCGGAGGACGGTTCGGCATCAGGCCGACAGATATGGAGGAAGCATGGCAACCGTGGATGGCATCGAGCTGCAGCAACTCGTCTGCAACAACGCCTTCGAACCCCGATGGGAATCCTATACGCTGGACGATCTCGGCCCCGATGAAGTCCGCGTCCGCAGCGAACTCACCGCGGCGAAACACGGGACGGAGAAAGGCGAGATCACGGGTGAATCCATCTACTGCAGCGTGCCCATGGACCCGGACGGCCGGGTCTTCGACCGGTCGCGGACCCATTCTTACGACCCGACGGCCTGGAAGCCCGTGGGCAATACGACCGTGGGTACGGTCATGGCCGCCGGCAGAGAAGTCGAAGACCTCAAGGAAGGCGACCGGGTATATGGCTACGGCGGGTTCAGACCGGTCCACCAGGGCCGTCACTTCAAGCTGCTGCTCCCGGGGATGAGCGAGGAAGCCGCCTGCTGCATGGACCCCGCCGACTTCGCCCTGGCGGCCGTGCGGGACGGACAGGTGCGGATCGGCGAGCGGGTCATCGTCTTCGGCATGGGCGCCATCGGGCTATTCACCGTCCAGCTGGCCCGGCTTTCCGGCGCGGTTGACGTGGTGGCGGTGGACCCGATCACTCGCCGGCGCGAACTGGCCCGGCTGCACGGCGCGACCATGGCGGTCGATCCGAAGGAAGTCGGCGATTTCGGCATGGCGTCCCGCGATTGGCTCGAACACGGCGCGGACGTCGCCATCGAGGCCAGCGGGAGCTACCACGCGCTCAACCAGGCGATCCGTTCCACCCGGTACGCGGGGCGGGTGGTGCCCCTGGCCTTCTACCTGGGGGACGCGAAGGGACTCTACCTGGGCGAGGAGTTCCATTTCAACCAGATCGACATCGTCTCGGCGCGGGCCTGCAGTCGCCCGCAGCGGAACCTGTTCTGGGAAGAGGACCGGATCTTCGAAACCCTGGTCCGCCTCTTCCGGGAGGGCACGCTCCATCCGCACGGTCTGCCCGATCCCGTCGTGACGCCCGACGAATTGCCGGAAGCGTACGGCAAGATGCGGCACGCGCCGGACGAGGTGATCAAGGTGGCCGTACGGTGGACGTAAGGTAGCCCCGTAGGGAGCCTGTAAGCCGGCCGTAAGGCATCGAGGAAACGGAGGACGAGGCTCATGGGCCTGGAAAAGCAACTGACGAGCGCGGCGTGGTCCGGCGACCTGGACGCGACGAAAGCCCTGCTGACGGAAGACCCTGAGGCCGCCCGGCACTGGCAACCCATCATGACGGCCGCCTTCACGGGGAGTACGGAGATCGTCAGGCTGCTGGTCGAACACGGCGCCGATCCCAACGTGATCAGCCGCAACAACCATCGGCACCGGCCGCTGCATCGCGTGCTGGAACACAAGAAGACGATTCCCAAGGGCCCGCACCACGTGGACACCGTGCGCGCCCTCCTCGAACTCGGCGCGCGCATCGACCTGCGGGGCGGCCATGGCCGCATGACGGCGCCTTGTCTCGCCGCCGTGGGCGGGGAGATCCAGTTCCTGCCGGTCCTCCGCGAATACATTGAGGACTGGGATATCTTCACCAGCGTGGCCCTGGGCGAGGCGGATCGCGTCCGCGCGCTTCTGGACGAGGACGAAGGCCTGGTCGACGCGGTGGACGAGAACCGGTGGCGGCCCCTGAACTACGCCGCGGCTTCCGGCGCGGGCCGGGACGATTCGGCAGTCGCCGCCCGTCTTGAAGCGATCGTCGTGTTGCTCCTTCAGCGGGGCGCCGAGGTCAACTGTCCTCCTCCGCCGCTGACCTCCGCCATCGGAAACCCGGCCATGATGCAGGCGATGCTGGACGCCGGCGCGAAACCCGATCCCGGCCTGGTCCACGCCCTGTGGAGCGTGGACTACGATTCGGTGGAATTGCTGCTGGCGGCCGGGGCGGACATCCGGCATCCCGCGGTGGACGACACCCTGAGCGAACTCGTGCAGTACGGCAGTTACAACATGGCCCGTTTCCTGGTCGACCGCGGCGCCAACGTGAACGCCGTCGACGATCACCGCGGACGCACCGCGCTGCACTGGGCCGCCGTCCGCGGCGCCGGGAAGGCATTCGTCACCTACCTGCTCGACCAGGGGGCCGATCCGTCGATCCGGGACCCGGACGGCGCCACGGCGCTGGACATCGCCCGCGAGAAGAAAAGGAAGGCCATCGAATCCATGCTCCTGGAAAGAGGGCGCGGATGATCCGGATACGCCGGGCCGGCGAAGACGACTTCGATACCATCTGGTCCATCTTTCACCGGGTCGTCCGGTCGGCCGACACCTATCCCTATCCGCCCGACACGGACAGGGACCAGGCCCACGCGCTGTGGATGGCGCCGCCGAACCGCACCTACGTCGCGCTGGAAGGCCACAAAGTGGTGGGCACCTACTATCTCCGTCCCAACCAGCCGGGACAGGGTGCCCACGTGGCGAACGCGGGGTTCATGGTCGATCCGGACATCCAGGGACGCGGCGTGGGGCGGGCCATGGGGATTCACGCCCTCGAAGAGGCGCGCCGCGCGGGATTCCTGTCCATGCAGTTCAACATGGTCGTCGGCACGAACCAACGGGCCGTCGCACTCTGGCGGGACCTGGGGTTCTCGATCATCGGCACTGTACCGGCCGCGTTCGAACATCCCGAACACGGCCTCGTGGATGCACACATCATGTACCGGAAGTTGCAGGAACCTGACCCATGAAGCGATACCTCTGCGCGCTCCTGGTCAGCATCGCGGCCCTGAACGGCATCGTGGCGCTGTCCAGCCTCGCCGCCTGTACCGAGCCGACGAATTCGAGCACCAGTCCCACCGATACGCAGGCGGGAAACGACACCACGGCGGTCGCGGCGAAGTCCTATACCTACGAGGTGGTCCGGTCCTTCCCCCACGATACGGGCGCCTTTACCCAGGGCCTGGCAATCGAGGGCGATACGTTGTACGAGAGTACCGGGAACTACGGCCAGTCCTCACTGCGTCAGGTGGCGCTGCGGACCGGCGAAGTGGAACGGGTACGCCGGCTTTCCGCGACGATCTTCGGGGAAGGGCTCGCCCTCTACGACGACAAGATCATCCAGCTCACCTGGAAATCGGGCGTCGGGTTCATCTACGACCGGGATAACTTCGAGCTACTGCGGAGCGTGTCCTATCCCGGCGAGGGATGGGGCATCACCTACGACGGCGCTCGGTTCATCATGAGCGACGGGTCGTCCAACCTGTACTTCCGCGACAAGGTGACCTTCGCGGAGACCGGCCGGGTGGTCGTGAGGGACGGGGACGGACAGGTACGCAACCTGAACGAACTGGAGTACGTGAAGGGCGAAGTCTACGCCAATATCTGGCAGGAGGACCGCATCGTCCGCATTGATCCCGAAACGGGCCGGGTCACGGGGTGGATCGACCTGGAGGGACTGCTCGAATCGGCAGGACTCGGCGAGGGGAGCGGCACGGTGGACGTGCTCAACGGCATCGCCTACGATGCCGCGGGGGACCGCCTGTTCGTCACCGGGAAGTATTGGCCCCGGCTCTTCGAGATCCGGCTGGTCGAAAAACAGGACCCCTCCGGGTAACCGTTTACCCGGCCGGTCCTGCCCTGTTCGACCATACCGGTTATGCCGACCATCGGATCTCTGCCTTCCCTGTCTTAAAACCTGGCCGAAATGGTGAACTTGGTGATGTCCTGGAGCGTCGAACTCGTGGTGTAGCTGAAGTCGATACGGTACATCTTCCACTGCAGTCCGCCGCCGAACGTGGGCGTTTTCACATCGCCGTCCGCGTCGTGCACGTACCCCGTCCGAAGCGCGATCAGATCCTGGTACCAGTACTCCAGCCCGACGTTCAGGATGTTACCGCTGTCTTCAAGCAGCATGCGATTGAGGTCGACGGCAAGTAGCAGGCTGTTCGACTCGTCCTCGAGCGCCTTGAGCGCGGCCCCCACCTTGAGGTTCCGCGACAGCGGGTCTCCCTGGTTCGAATCCGTGTACTTGATTTCCGTCCCCAGGTTCTGAAGGACGCCGGCCACGGTGAACCGGGACATGACGCGGGCGGTCACCCCGACGTCCAGGGCGAAGCTCGTGCCCACCCCGTCGTCCTCGTCGGTCAGGGTGCTCCGGATGACCTTCAGGTTGGAACCGAATCCCAGGCGGTCGTTGACCAGGGCGCCGTAGGAGAAGGACACCGCCATGTCCGAACTCTTGAACGTCCCCTGGATGTCCCCGGTCGCGCTCACCCGCTGTTGTTCACCCAGCGAGAGATATGGCACACTGACGCCGAAGGTCCCGATGCCTTCGACCGGATGCACGTAGGAGAAGTGCAGGTAGTAGAGATCGTCCGCCAGGTAGGGAAGCCATTTGAAATAGGTCCCCGACACCCCGCTGTACTCCAGGAATCCCAGTCCGCCCGGATTCCACGCGGGGACCTGGGCGTCCCGGGCGTGGGCGACGCCGGTTTCGCCCATGGCCGTGGACCGCGCGTCGGGGGCGATCTGCAGGAACAGACCGCCGCCCTGCCCGACACCGGCCCGGGACGACCCGGCCGGAATCGAAAGCAGCGTTGCGATGAGCAGGTAGCTTAGCTTTCTCACGTTTTCTCCTTCATGCCAATCTCTACATTTCAGCCCGCCAGGACAACTGAATTTCAACCGGTCGCAATATAACGGCGAAGTATGACGAATCTATGACGGTGAAATGAAAATTCGGTGGTGCGGGTTTTGGGGCGGTCCGCGGCGGATGGATGCGAGGCGGTGCTGGATTCGACTCACCCCGGCACGTCCACCCACTTCCGGGACGCCGCCGCCTCGAGGATGGCCTCCGCCACGACCTGGGCGCGCATGCCGTGGAAGAAGGAAGGCACGCAGTCCCGTCCCTCGCGGATGGCGCAGACGAACTCCCAGGCCTGGTCGAAGCGAAAGGTCTGGGCGGGGTCGCCTTCTTTCGGGTCGCGGGGGGAACCGGGCAGGGTGAGGAAGCGCTTCGGCACGCTGCGCCGCCTGTATTTCTCCCGGCGCGGTCCGGCCTGGATGTCAAAGGGGGTGTGTAGGCGGTAGGCGGCAGAGCCTTCACTTCCGTTCAACTCGCAAAGGTCGTGGTCGCCGGCGGGCCCGTGGCCCTTGGTCAGTTTTCCCATCTCAAACACGCCCGTAGCCCCCGATTCGAACTCGGCGATCCAGGCGACCCAGTCCTCCACGTCCTGCGGCTCGCAGGGCCGCCCGTCCTCCGTGCGGTCCCGGGGAACGACCTGCTTGAGCGACGCGCACACCGACCTGATCGGACCGAGCAGGTCCTCGGCGAAGTCGATGCGGTGGATGCCCATGTCGCCGAGTTCTCCGGTCGCCGCCATGCGCCGGTACTGGCGCCATCCCACAGAACGCTCGCCCCAGTCCTGGAGACGCTGGAAGCGCGCGTGGCGTATCTCGCCGAGTTGGCCTTCGTCGACCAGATGCTTCAGGTAGCGCATGCCGGGCACGAACCGGTAGGTAAAGGCGGTCATGTGCCGGACGCCGGCGTCCCGGGCGGACTCGTACATGTCGACGGTCTCCGCGACGGTCATGCCGATGGGCTTCTCACACAGCACGTGACAGCCCGCGGCGATGGCCTTGAGCACGATATCGCGGTGGTACACGTTCGGCACGGCTACGGTCACGGCGTCCGGCTTGACGGCGGCCAGGAACCGGTCCACGTCCGTGAAACCGGCCGCGACGCCCCACTGCGCCTGCCTGCGGGCCAGCAGGTCTTCGTCCACTTCGCACAGGCCGGCGATCTCCACCCCCGGAATGCGGGAGAAACCCGGGAAATGGACGAATTCGCAGACCGTTCCGAGTCCGATGAGCCCGATGCGTATATTGCCTGCCGTCATGTCTTAAGCTCCTGTCTTTTAACTACTTCAGTTCCCAGGCCGTAAGTTGCCGCTCGATCGCGGCGATCACCGCTTCGAGTCCGCCCGGGCCGACGGCCGCCGCCTCTTCCTGGTAGAGCCCCTTGCCGTAGTCGTCCGCGGGCAGCAGGTAGCCGCCCGTACCCAGGTTCTGGTTGCACAGGACGACCACGACGATGGCGGTGGCCGGGAAGCGTGCCCGAAGCTCGCGCTGAAGCACGCTGTAGGGTTCGCCGCTGACCAGCACGAGGACGCCTTCGCCGATGCGCCAGAGCGTGACGCCGTAGGGGACGGTCTGCCTGCCCGGTGGGATGCTCTCTATGCGCCGCATGGCCCGCCGGACCCGTTCGATGTGCGCGCGGCAGTCGGCGGCTTCCCGGTCCTGCCCGTCTTGCCTGGCGGCCGCTTCGCGGGCCGTCCATTCGGTGAGTTGCCCGTCGAGCTCCGCCTGCCCGGGCAGGTCCAGCAGGGGAAGGTCCAGGGTCATGGCGGCGGCGTCGAAGGCTTCGAGCCCTTGCGCGCGCCCGGCCTCCATGGGGTTTTGACGCCACACCCCGATAGTAGCGCCCGATATCACGGGGCCGTCGTAGCGCATCTCGGTCCCGTCGGGCAGCAGGCCTTCCAGGGCAGACAATGCGGCGTAGCCCAGTTGAAGGCCGTTCCGGTCTGCCGCCTCCGTTTCGCCCACGAACCCGTACCGCGGCCCGAGATCGCCGCTTGCGCCCAACAGGAACACGCAGGGCGCGCCCGTTTCCCGCTCCACGACTTCCCGCATGGCGCCGGGGTAGTCGGGGCTGATCAGCGTATTGTCCCAGGCCAGGGTCGTCGGGTGGCAGCTATAGTTGACGAGGGTGGCGACCAGCCGGCCTTTCCGGTCGCTCGCGCGGGTGACCACGACCGTGTCGTCGGCGGTCCGATCCGGGTTGGACCCAACGGCGTACAGCCGGTTTTCGTCGTCCCAGTAGTCGCGGTTGTACGCCAGGTCGCACCGGCCGTATCCGAAGGCCAGGTCGACCGGCTGCACGGCGGCCATGGCCGCTGTAACGAGGCCGGCGAGCCCCTTGCCGAGATCGTCCAGGTATCCCGGGATCAGCGCGCCGCCCTCGTGCTCCAGGCGGTCCGGATCGTAATTGCCCGCGGCGTGGGTATGGGAGAAGGTGATGACGACCCGTTCGCCCGGCAGGCCCGTTCCGGCGGAAACGGTTTCCGAAAGACGCTGCAGGTCGCCGGCCTGCAGCCAGCCCAATTCGAGGGCCACGAGGGCGTGTTCCTCAACGGACCCGGAGCCCGCGAACACCAGCGCGGAGGCGGTCAGTTCCCGGTGCACGCCCGTCGACGCGTCATGCTTCGCTGCGCCCCAGCTGCGGTGATAGATCCCCGCGGGCGGGGTGATGTCGATCCGTGCGAAGCCCAGGCCGCACCGGCCGGCCGGCATGGCGATTACGCGCTGGCTCAAGGGGTCTTCCTTTCTGGAGTATTCAAGCGGATTCCCGCACGTCCAGGATCTGTATGGCCATCCCGGCTTCGAGTACGCCGGGCGACCGGTGCACGGCATTATAGCCGAAGGACGGGGCCGGCCGGTCGAACTTGCGGTAGGCCGCCAGCGTGCGCAGCGGTTCCTTGCCCGGCGTCCCGCTCTCCTGCTCGACCAGGGTCGTGGCGCACCGTCCGCAGGGCTTGACCAGGTCGATTTCCATCTCCCCCACGCGGATGTGCTTCCACGTGTCCTCCGCGTATGGAGGGCTGTCGGCCACGACGACATTGGGCCTGAAGCGGTTCATGCGGATCGGGGTCTCGAGCCGCGCGTTCAGGTCCGCCAGGGAAGCCTCGGAGATCACCAGCAGCGGGAACCCGTCCGCGAAACCCACCTGGTCGCCGGGCCGTGCTGCGTAGTCCGGATCCACGGGCCGCACGAAGTCCGGCTTAAAATATAGCAGGTGGCAGGACACGTCCAGGTACGTGCTGAACCATTCCGCCGCATCGTCGCCCTGGTCAATCCCGTCGCAGAGGTCTCCCCACACGTCCACGTTCCGGGTAAGGCCATCCTCGATTCGCGGAACTGTCAGGTCCTCCATGCCCGGAGCCGAAAGCGCCAGTCCGCCTGAGGAAAGGGCCGGCTGGACGAGCGCCAGGGCGGGCGCTTCACGCTGGGTAAGCATTCCGGACGGCCCGCCGCCGTCACCGACGACGATCCACGACCGGTCGTCCCGGATGCCCCGGGTGTCCAGTTCCGCCCGCGTCAGCTCGTGCCCGGCGCAGGACTTGACGGGATAGACGTGGAGGGAGGAAATGTACGGCATCGAAGTTCCTTTCTATTAAAAGCCCCCGGATGTTATTCGTTTGACCCGTTTCACATTCCATAACACCGGGTCCGGGGTACTCGTTCGCACGAGGCGCACGGTCGACCCCGCTAAGGCCGGCTAATCCTTCTTCATCCGCGGCGGCCCCTTGCGGGCTTTGCGCGCTACCTGCGTCCGTTGCGGCCGGAGGACGATCTGCGTGATCACCGTACCCTCCCGCTGGTCCACGGCCTGCGCGACGGCGTCGGCCACGCATTCGGGCGTGATGTGGGCGCCGGGATCCTCACCGGGCTCGAAGTCCGCCTCGTCGTAGAAGGACGTCCGGGTCATGTCCGGGTAGAGGGTCACCACCCGGGCGCCGCTCTTCCGCACCTCGCTGAAGAGCGCCTGCCCGAACTGGTGGAGACCGGCCTTCGTCGCGCCGTAAGCGGCCCCGAAGGAACCGGGAATCAACGCCGCGGTCGATGCGATGTTGACCACGTATCCCCTGGATTCCTCCAGGTGCCGCAGGGTCGCACGCGTCAGGACCATGGGCGCGATCAGGTTGGTCCGGACCATGCGTTCTATCCGGTCGGGCGCCATGGTGGCGTGGGGGCCGAAGAAACCGACGCCGGCGTTGTTGACCAGGATCTTCAGGCTTCCAGTCGATCTGAGCAGTTCCTCGGTGCGGTCCAGCAGGACCCGGGTATCGGTGACGTCGCATTCGACCGCTGTGTACCGGTCATGACGGAAATCGGACTTCTCGTGGTCCCGGGCATAGCCGTACACGTCGTAACCCATTTCCACCAGGCGTGCGGCGATGGCCAGGCCGATCCCGGAGGAAGCGCCGGTGACCAGTGCTACGTCCATGCGAAGATCTGCTCCTCTCCGAAGTGGTCTCCCAGGCGCTTCCGCATGAAGGCGGTCATTTCCTCACGCCGCTCGGCGGGGTAGGTCACTGTAGTGTTCTCCTGCGCGAACTCGCCGTACAGAAGCGGCGTATCCCGCCGCTGGCGCCTCATGCGCTGGAAATGGTGCTTCGACAGGCGGAAGGCGCCCACGGTCACGTCGCGCACCTCGGCCGGGTCGATCCTCTGGACGACCTCCTCGACCAGGTCTCCGTAAAGGGACGCCCAGGACGGAACGGCGAGGACCGGGTCGAAGCAGAGCCGGACCGGCCAGCCGTCGTCAATGGCCGACCGGACGGCCTCCAGTCTCCGGCGGAGCGGCGCCGTCCCATGTTCGTAGCGCGCGGCGACCGGTTCGGGAGAAAGCGTCCAGGCCAGGATGACGCGGTCCGAGGAGGGCAGATCCCGTATGGCGCGGTACGCGGCGCTCTTGGTACGTATTTCGATTAGCAGGTCCGGCTCCTCGCGGGCGAATTCGATCCACGCGCGGCAGTAGGGTACGACCGATTCGAAGGCGAGCAGGTCGGTATCGTACGAGATGCACAGGTAAAAGGGCTGCGCCGGGTTCGATCTGTCGCGTATGCCCTCGCGCGTCGCGGTAAAATAGTCTTCCAGGTTCACGAAAACCACGATATTCGCCGAGGGGTACATGCCCTGCAGGTAGCAGTAGTCGCAGTTATACACGCAGTTGAACGTGAGCGTGTTGTAGTGGAAGTCCTCGAGGTTGAAGTCCTGGCTGTTTCCCGATCCGTCGTAGAGGAACCGGTCCTTCTTCACGGCCAGGATCAGCTTCATGCTCTCCTTCTGCGCCTGGAACTTCTGCCGCGGCCGGGCGAATACCGTCTTGTAGTCGTCGATCTCCACCACGCGGGCCTTCGCGAAGCGTTCCCGGATGCGCCGCGTGAGCGGGAATTCCTTCGCGCCGCGCTCGATGTAGAGGTGGGAGAAGTTACTCCACCGAGAGGATGCCCCGAAGTCGCTCAAATTGCGCATCGCCTTCCTGTCTCGTATTCACGGAGACGTGGGTAAACCGCGTTAGATCGGGCAGATCCGATCCGGTGTGGAGCTTGTAGTACCGGGCAAGATCGGAAAGCATCCGGTGCCGGCTGGCCGTCAGACGCAGCCGGTCGCGGATGTCTTCCACGAGCTGCAGGTCCGCATCGGTCAACACGTCCGGTCCTCCGTCGTCGATCGATCGGTAGGCCGCGACCGTCGCTTCGAATTCATTCAGGGCGCCCTCGATCAGTTCGCCTACCCTGTTTTTGTCGAGCCGCCGCGTTTCGAGATGGTCGGAAACGACCTTTACGCACCCGATCCGGTGGGGCGGGATGAAGGTCGCCGCCGCCTGGTAGAACCCGGCCGCCTCCATGTCGGCCAGGCCCGGTTCCACGGTCCCGGCATCCGCCCGGTCCAGGGGCCGTTCCATGGTGGTGACCACGGATTCCGCCAGGGATGTCTTCGCCAGCAGGTCGGGGAAGAAGGAACGGCCCGTGCTCCGCTCCGTGATCTTGTTTGCGAGGAACCGGTCTCCCACCGAAACGGGACCTTCCCCGGCCGTCTGCGTATGGCCGGCGATGCCGAGGTTGAACAGGACCGTGTCCTCATCCCGTTCGACCCGGGTGAGCAGGCACGTGGTCGCGATGGCGGACTTCATGCCTCCCGTGCCCGTCACGGTGAGCCAGACCTCGTCCCGCCGGAAGACGGGCAGGCCGAAGGATGCGTCCTGCTTCAGGCGGAAACGCTCGATCACGGGCCGCGCTTCCGCGTGCAGGGCGATGGCGAGGAGGACGGGCATGAAGAGGAATCCCTGGTGAGAAGGGCACGATCCTATTTGGGTTCGATGACGACCCGGCCGTCCTCGACTTTCACGGACTTCACCAGGCCCATGAACCGCTCCAGGGAGGGATCCTGGAGAAGGGTTTCGACCAGGTTGTTCTTCCGGATTTCATTCATGAACTCTTCGGGAATGTTCCGGCCGCCGACCTCCAGCCGATCGATGTTGACCTCGAGCCGTCCGTCCCTCATCTCGACGGAGAGCTCGCCCGTGCCGTTGAGGTACCTGCCCTCGAATCGTTCGTTGAACAGGTCGAGGGGCACGCTGATCTCGGCCAGCAGCCTGTCGTCCTGGATGTCCACGCGGGCCATCCCGTGAAACTCCCGCAGCAGGTCTTCATACTCCAGGAGGGCATTGATGTCGTCCGCCGACAGCGAGAAGCTTTCGGTCTCATCGCCCCGCTCGAGGGCGATGACGAAGTCCCTGAACCGGTCGATTACAGACAGCGCCTCATCCCGTCCCTCCTCCACGCGGGCGAAATCGCGGGGCTCCGGGCTGGTGTAGGTGTCCACCAGTTCGTCGCTCGCCTGGAGGATGAAATAGTAGGCTGCGCCGACGATAACGGCGAGCAGGATGATCGCGGACAGGCATCCGCCCACCCAGTATCTGGCTTTCATGGTGCGTTATCTCCGTTCATATACGATTTCCCCGTCCAGCAGGGTCATTTCACAGGTCAGGCGCCGTGGCCACCTCCGGCGGTTCCCGTGCGAATCGCTGAATTCGAAGTCGCCTTCCTCCAGTTCGAATACCGCCACGTCGGCGGCTGCGCCCGGACGAAGCGTGCCCAGCTCGTTTCTCCCGATCGCCGCGGCCGGTATGGAGGTCGTGCTTTCCACGATGTCTTCGAGCGGCATACCCAGATTCAGCATCTTGGACATGGTAGTCGGCAGGTCGAATACCGGTCCGTTGACGTTCACCGTGTACAGGTCCGTGCTGATGGCGTCCGGGAAGAACCCCTGTTCGAAGGCCGACCTGGCCACGTCGAAACTGAAGCTGCCGGCGCCGTGCCCCACGTCCATCAGGATGCCTCGGGAACGCCCCTCGATGACGTCCTCCCAGACGGCCCGGTGATCGTCCAGGATGCCGTGGGGGTGGCCGTGATAGGCGTGCGTGATGATGTCGCCCGGCCGGAGCAGGTCCATGATGCCGGCAAGGGGACAGGGGGTATTGCCCACGTGGACCATGACGGGGACGTTTGCCTGATCCGCCGCCTCCACTGCCAGGCGCATCGGTTCGATCCCATTGTCGCCGATGAGGTGCCGGCCCATGCGGATCTTGATGCCGGTCATCAGGTCCCGGTTCCCGGCCACCGCAGCAACGGAACGGTCCACGTCCACGAACCGTAGGCTGGCCAGTTCTGGCGTACCCGCCGTCGGGATGCCCACGCTGGAGATATTGGAAAAACCGAAGACCCGTGTCCTGGAGGGCTCCGCCACGATGCGGCGGAAGGCGTCCTGGCTAGGCCAGCTCGAGCTTCCGGCGTCCACGATGGCCGTCACCCCGGTGGAGGGACAGATGTCGTCCGGGACCAGGCCGATGTCGGTGAACCCCCAGCAGATGTGGGCGTGCAGGTCGACCAGGCCGGGAAAGACGTACCGCCCGGACACGTCAAAGACGCGGCAGCCATCGTCCGGCAGGCCGTCGCCGACGGCCGAAATCGAGCCGTCGCGTATGGCGACGTCGCAGATGCGGTTCAGTGCCTGCGACGGGTCCACGACGGTCCCGCCGCGAAGCAGGAGGCCGGGGTGGTTTTCGACGAGTGTTGGCATGTACTGAATGGCCATAGCGCCCAATGCGGCGCATTCGGCCGGTTATTCTGCTTTCTCTTTTTCCAGCGGGTTTTTCTCAAGCGGCGGCAGCATTTCCTTGATCTGCCTGAACCGTTCCGTATCCGTGATCAGTCCCTCCAGGGACGGAAGCGCCGCGGCCTGTTCCCGGGTGTTCTCAATACGTTCCCTGCTCGGCGGATGGGTCGCGAACATGGTCGCAAACGCACCGGGATCGCGGTCGTTGATCTCCAGCAGCTTCTCGAAGAAACCCGTGAGGCCTTCGGGATCGTAACCGGCCTCCCGGAGGTTGACGACCGCGAGGGTGTCCGCCTCCCGTTCCGCCTCCCGGGAATGGTGCAGCATGGAGAGGATGCCGCCGATCCCCGCCAGTTGCGCCGCGACGCGCCGGACGCCCGTGGGGTTTCTTCCCGATATCATGCCCAGCATGATCTCCAGCCCGAGTTGCCGGGTAAGGGCCTTGGCCCCGTGGCGCGCCACCACGTGGCCGATTTCATGGGCGATCACCCCGGCCAGTTCCGCCTCGGTTCCGGAGATGGAAATGAGCCCCCGGTTGACGTAGAGATAGCCGCCGGGAAGGGCAAAGGCGTTGACTTCATCCGTATCCACGACCTTTATGTAGTAGGGTATATTCGACCGTTTTGAATGCAGGACCAGGGCCTGGCACAGTCCGTCGACGTAGCGGACCACCTCCGGGTCCCGGTACAGCTTGAGCTCTCTTTCGATCTCTCTCGAAAACTCGCGCCCGAGCGCGATTTCATCCGCCTCGGAAAGCACGTTGACGTTCTGAAATACGCTGCCGCAACCCGACGTCGTCAGCAGGAAGGCGGTGAGCGGTGCGACGGCCGTCCTGAGCGTCAGGAACCGGGCCGGGCGGGCCAGGCGGACCAGGCGGGCCAGGCGATTTGCGGCGCGCCGTAAAAGACTAAGGGATCTCATCTGGAATCACCCCGGAATCCGGGACAGGCCGGGCGTGGCCCAGGCCGGTCATGCTGACCAGTCCGGCCGCAGGTTCTGAGCACTGAAGATACGGACCTCATGTACCGCGGGCAATTGGAAAAGGCCGCGTGGAGACCGCCAGCCATGAATCAACCAACGGCCCCTGCGGCCGTTTTACGTTATCTGGCCCGGCTTGCTGCAGACGGACACGCGTTCGCCGCCGGACCGCACCGTATCCGGCCGATGGCGGGCGGATTCAACAACCGTATATACGAAGTAGATACAGGCGGCGGGTCCTACCTCCTCAAGGTGTATCCCCATGACCGCGTCCGGCGTCTTGAACGGGAATACGCCGCGATGAAGCGGCTTTCCGCCCTGGATGGCGTGCCGGTCGCCGTATCGGCGGACGCACGGGCCGCCGGACTGAATGCGCCCGTGCTGATCTACGGGAAACTCCCGGGATCGCCGGTGGAACCCGCCGGCATGACCCGGGAAGACCTCGACCAGCTCCTTGGGATCGTGATCCGTGTACACGGTATTGGAGATCCCGGCGATCCGGTACTGGCTCAGTCGGTGGGTCCGTCCCGTCCCGAAGACTGCCTCCGGTACATGGATGAGACCCTGCGCACCCTGTCCGCGTCCGCCACCATGAACGATCCGTCCTTTCGCCGGACCATGGACCGGCTGCGCGAACTGAGACGCGGCCTGGACAGGATGGACCTGCGGCCCGCGTTATGGGCGGATGCAACGCCTCGGCTGTGCCACGGGGATTTCCGGCCGGCCAACGTGATCAAAGCGGATCCGGACCGCGTCGCGCTGGTCGACTGGGAACACGCGGGGATCATGGACCCGTTCTACGAGGTCGCCGGTTTCTTCTGGCATCCGGAATATACGGAAATGGAGGCGAGGTTGCGGGAAGAGGCCCTGGCGGATTACTGCGAACGAAGCGCCGACCCCCACGCGATCGGAAAGATGGAAGTGTACCAGGCCGTACTTCCCGTGCAATGGTCCGTGCGGGTCCTGTCCCTGATCGAAGGCTACGGCCGGCAGGCGGTCCAGCCCTGGAACGTACCCCGGCCGCTGGACGCGCTGTGGGAGGACCTCGAGCACTACATCGGGCTGGCCGCTCAGCGTCTGGTATAGCCCAGCCGCCTCAGCTCCTGCTCTTTCTTCCGCCAGGAGGGTCGGACCTTGACCCGCAGGTCGAGGTAGACGGGGCGGTCCAGGAATTCGACGATGGCCTTCCTGGCGGAGGATCCGATGCGTTTGAGCATGCGCCCGTTCTTGCCGATGATGATGCCCTTCTGGGAATCCCGTTCGATGATGATGCCGGCCTGGATGAACGCCGTGCCGTTGGGACGGTCCGTGAAGTCCTCCACGATCACGGCCGACGCGTAGGGCAGTTCCTCTCGCAGGGCCAGGAACAGGTGCTCGCGGATGATTTCTCCCGCAAAGAACCGCTCCGGCTGGTCCGTGAGCATGTCGGCGGGGTAGAGCGCCGGACCCGACGGAAGTATGCGGATCACGGCGGACAAAAGCGGTTCGAGGCCGTCTCCCTTGAGGGCGGACACGGGCACGATTTCGGTGAAGGGGAACCGGCCCGTGGCCCGTTCGATCATGGGCAGCAAGGCAGTCCTGGGTATCCGGTCGATCTTGTTGATGGCCAGGATGACCGGTCCGCGGCTCTGCTCGAGGAAGCCGGCGACCCGGTCGTCGAGATCGCGTTCGAAACGGGTGGCGTCCACGATGGCTACGGCCGCGTCCGAGTCGTGCAGCGTATGGACCGCGGACTGCAGCATGTATTCCTGGAGCCGGTAGCCGGGCTCGAGCAGTCCGGGCGTATCGAGGAACAGGACCTGGCAGTCGTCTTTCGTCAGAATGCCCAGTACCCGCTGGCGGGTCGTCTGGGGCCTCGGCGTCACGATGGAAAGCCGGTGTTGCAGCAGCGCGTTCATCAGGGTGGACTTGCCCACGTTCGGCTTCCCGACCAGGGCCACGAACCCCGCGCGATGGGATCCGTCGCCGGCGGCGTCTGCCATTTGCCCTGCCATCTGCCCGGTGCTTTCCATGAGAAGTTATCCTTTACGTTACCCTTTGTTCACCCTTGTTTCACTATACGTAACACGCCGGCCGCAAAAGAGAAAGTCTTTTACCCACAGGAGCATAGCGCGCCATGAATGAACCGGTCGTCTATCTCAACGAAGGATTCGTCCCCGCCTCCCAGGCCCATCTGAACATCTACGACCTGGGGATCGTCCTGGGGGCCACCGTGACCGAAATGACCCGGACTTTCAGGCATGAACCGTTCCGCCTGGACGAACATGTGCGGCGGCTGCTGCGGTCGTGCAAATACGCGGGCTTCGAGCTGGACCTGGACCACGACGGCCTGGTCGCGTGCACGCGGAGCCTCATCGAGACCAACGGCAGGCTGATCGGCCCCGAGCAGGACCTGGGCGTCGTACACTTCGTGACGCCGGGGGAGAACCGGATCTACGCGGGGAGCGCGGGCAGCACGGTGCGTCTCAAGCCCACGCTGTGCATCCACTCCTTTCCGCTGCCCTTCTCCGTGTGGCGCCCCTACTTCCGGCAGGGCGCCCACGTGGTCACGCCCTCCATCCGCCACGTGCCGCCCCAGTGCGTCGATCCCAAGACCAAGAACCGCTCGCGCCTGCACTACTGGCTGGCCGACCGGCAGACGCAGGCCGTCGACCCCGCCGCCACCTCGCTGCTGCTCGACCTGGACGGCAACCTCACGGAGTGTTCCGGCGCGAACTTCGTCCTGGTGGCGGACGATACGATCTATACGCCCACCAGCCGCAATATCCTGGAAGGGGTCAGCCTGGTGACGCTGCGGGAGATGGCGCCGGAACTGGGCCTGGGCTGGGTCGAGAAGGAACTGCAGCCCTACGACGCCGTCAATGCCGGCGAGGCCTGGTTGACGAGCACGCCGTACTGCCTGGCGCCCTGTACGCGCATCAACGACACGCCCATCGGCGACGGCCGGCCCGGTCCGCAGTTCGGCCGGGCCATGGAAGCCTGGAGCCGGCGGGTGGGCATGGACATCCTGGCGCAGATTGAAAACACGGACTGAACCGCCCCTTTCGACTTGATAAATACTTGATAAGACGGTATTTTACGATACCTTGTCGGGCCTGAATTCCTGGAGCGGTTTCACGTGGAGGCTGGATCCATGGGCATCTACATTCTGCATGGGATGATTCTGGCGGGTTACGCGGTCGCCACCGTGATCTATTTCCGCCATTTCTGGACGAAGCATCCCGGGTCAGGGATCTATGCCAGCCTCTTCCTGGTGTTCGCCCTGGCCTGCCACAGCGCCTTTCTGATCGCCCGAGCCGTCGAATCCAGCCACGCGCCCTTCGTGGGTCTACACGAGTCGATGAGCTTCTTCGCCTGGCTCATCGCCGTGGTCTACCTGTTCCTGGAGCGGCGATTCCACGACCGGTCGCTGGGCGTGTTCGTCCTGCCCCTCGTCCTGGCGGCCCAGGCGGCGTCCACGGCGTTCATGAGCCCCGTCGATCCGCTGCCGCCCCTGTTGCAGAGCCCGTGGTTCAATTTCCACGTAACGGCGAGCTTCCTGGCCTACGCGGCCTTTTCCTTCTCCTTCATCACCGGGCTGCTGTATGTGATGCAGATGTACTACATCCATCACCGGCGCGTGGGCCTGGTGTTCTCCCGGCTGCCCGCGCTGGGCATGCTGGACGAAATGAACCTGAAGGCGACGCTCATCGGCTGGGTGTTCCTGTCCGCGGGCATTGCCACGGGCATCTGGTGGGCGACGGCCGCGTGGGACTCGATCACGCCCTGGCTGCTGGATCCGAAAGTACTGTGCGTGATGCTGACCTGGGTCATCTACACCTGCCAGCTGGTTACCCGCTATACCGCGGGCTGGCAGGGTGAACGGGCGGCTATCATCTCCATGGCCGGGTTCGCCTCCGTGCTGCTGGCCTATCTCGGCGCCGGACTCTGGACAAATCTGCATATATTCGACTGACGACGTCGACTGGACGACGACAACTGGACGACAACTGACGGAAATGAAGCCATGAAAAAATACTATCCCGCCTTCGTCGACATCGAAGACCAGCCGTGCCTGGTGGTGGGCGGCGGTGCGATCGCGGAGGAGAAAGCAAGATCGCTGCTCGAATGCGGCGGGGTTGTTACCGTGATCAGCCCCGATCTGACGGACGGACTGCGGGACCAGGTGGACCGCGGCGCACTGCGCTGGCTTTCGAGGCCGTACGGACCCGGCGACGTCCGCGGCTACAGGCTGGTCATCTCGGCGACCGATTCCACGGAAGTCAACGAGCGGGTCTACCGGGACGCCGAGGCGGAGGGCATCATGGTCAACGTGGTGGACGTGCCGCCGCTTTGCCGGTACATCGTACCCTCCATCGTCCGGCAGGGCGACCTGTGTATCGCCATTTCCACGGGAGGCAAGAGTCCCGCGCTGGCGAAGAAGATCCGCGGGCAGCTGGAAGGGGCCTACGGGCCCGAGTACGCCGAACTGCTCGACCTGCTGGGCGCGTACCGCCCCCGGATGAAGGCCGCGTACCCCGATGAAACCGAAACGCGCGCGAGGTTATGGACGTCCCTGGTCGAATCCGACCTCCTCGATCTCCTGCGCGCGGGACGCGCGGAAGAAGCGCGCGACAGGGTGGAGTCATGCATCTCACACTCGTCGGACTAAGCCACCATACCGCGCCCATCGACGTGCGCGACCAGGCGGTGCTGACGAAGTCGCTCCAGGAAAAGGCCCTCTCCTTCGTGAAGGCCTCGAGCGGCATCCTGGAAGCGGTGCTGCTGTCCACGTGCAACCGCAGCGAAATGTACGCGACCACCGACGAGGAACATACCGATCCCGGCCCTATCGAGGCGTGGTTTCACGAGATCCACGGCGTGGACGAGGGCGTCCTGTCGCCCTACCTCTATCACCGGAGGGACGAGGCGGTCATCCGGCACCTGTTCCGGGTGGTCTCCAGCCTGGATTCGATGGTCGTCGGGGAGCAGCAGATCCTCGGCCAGGTCAGAGAGGCTTACATGCAGTCGCTGAATACGAAGAACACGGGACTGGTCCTCAACCGGTTGTTCGAAAAGGCGCTGGCCGTGGGCAAGCAGGTGCGGGAGACCACGGAGATCGGGACGGGCTCGGTTTCCGTCAGTTCCGTGGCGGTCGAACTCGCGCGGAAGATCTTCAAGGACCTGCGGCAGCATACGGCCATGCTGATCGGCGCGGGAGAGACCGGCGAGCGGACCGCGGAGTACCTCGTCGACCAGGGCGTGAAGCGGCTGATCGTCGCCAACCGGACCTACGACCGGGCCGCGGACCTGGCCCACCGCTACGACGGGATCGCCGTATCGCTGCAGGACGGGCTGCAGATGATCTCCGACGTCGATATCGTCATCAGTTCCACCGGCGCCACGGAACCGGTGGTGGGAAGGGACCGGATGGCGGAGATCATGCACGACCGCCGCAACCGCCCCATATTCCTGATCGATATCGCCGCGCCACGGGACATCGACCCTCGCGTGCGCGATCTCTACAATGTCATACTCTACGACATGGACGATCTGCAGTCGGTGGTGGACGACAACGCGGAGGCGCGGAAGGCGGAAGCACAGAAGGTGGAGGCGATCGTCGAGACCGAGGTAGAGCGGTTGCTCGCGTGGTACCAGAACCTCTCCATCGCGCCCACCATCGCCCAGCTCCGCCACTTCGCGGAGGATGTCCGGCACCAGGAGATTGGCCGCGCCTTCGCCCAGCTCGGTCATCTCTCCGTTGACGACCGGGAGACGGTGGAGAAGATGACCCGCGCCATCGTGAACAAGCTGCTTCATCAACCGACGGTCCAGCTCAGGAACACTTCCGATCCGGAGCACCGGGACTACCACCTCTACAGCCTGCGCCATCTCTTCGGACTCGACGAACACGGGAACGACAAGAACGGCGCCGAGCAGGAATAGCGCGGCGCGTCCGGTTGGCCGGGAACGAATAGCGCGGCGCGTCCGGGTGGCCGGGACATCGATATCCTTTCCATGGCTTCTTCACTGATCATAGGCACCCGCGGCAGCAGGCTGGCCCTGGTCCAGGCCCATTCGGTGGCCAGGGACCTGGAAGCGGACCGCGACGACCTGGCCGTGGAGGTGCGCGTCCTCACGACGAAGGGCGACGCGGACCGGGACGCCTCTCTGGACACCTTCGGCGGCGAAGGCGTCTTCGTCAAGGAACTGGAACGGGCCCTGGTCTCGGGAGAGATCGACGCGGCCGTGCACAGCCTCAAGGACCTGCCCACGTCCCTTCCCGACGGCCTGGCGATCGCCTCGGTTCCGGAGCGCGTGGACGCGCGCGACGCCCTGATCAGCCGCGCCGGCGCCGGGCTGGACGACCTGCCGACGGGCGCCCGCGTCGCCACGGGGAGTCCGAGGCGGCGGGCTCAACTGCAGCACTACCGGCCGGACCTGCGCTTCACGGGGATCCGCGGGAACATCGACACCCGGCTGAAGAAACTGGAAGAACCGGACGGTCCGGACGCCATCGTGCTGGCCGTGGCGGGGTTGCAGCGGTTGGGCTGGACGGACCGCATCTCCGAAATATTGGCTCCGGAAGTCTGCATGCCGGCCGTGGGCCAGGCTGCGCTCGCGATCGAAACCCGGGAGGACGATCAGCCCACCCTGGAAGCGGCGAGGCGCATCGATGACCTTCCGGCCAGGCAGGCGGTGACGGCGGAACGGTCCTTTCTCCACCGTATCGGCGGCGGTTGCCATACACCGGTCGGCTCCTGGGGGAGGATCGAGGATGGAGGCCTGGTACTGGATGCCGTCCTGGCCGCCGATGACGGCGTATGGCTCGTGCGTCAATCCCTGCGCGGACAGCCGGAAGAGAGCGCCGATCTGGGCCGCCGGCTGGCCGAGGCGGTGCTGGAACAGGCCGCACAGGCCGATCCGTCCCGGCCGGCTGATCCCGCTCGGCCGTCCCTGCCGTCTAGTCCGACCACGGAATCCCAATGAACGCCGAGTTCCCTGACAAGACCGAATCTCCGGGCGGGTCCGCATCCGAATCGTCGTCGGGCGGGTCCGCATCCGCCGCGACGCCGGGCATGGTGTACCTGGTCGGTGCGGGCCCCGGCGACCCAGGGCTGATTACCGTGAAGGGCCTTTCCTGCGTGCGGCGGGCCGACGTCGTCGTTGCCGACTTCCTCGCCGACGACCGGCTGGTGGCGGAAGCGCCGGGCCACGCCGAGCGTATCCGCGTGCCCTGGCGCCCGGGGCGTCAGGCGGAGATCAACGACCTGCTGGTGCGGCACAGCCGGGCCGGGAAGACCGTGGTCCGGTTGAAGGGCGGCGATCCCTTCGTGTTCGGCCGGGGCGGCGAGGAGGGGCTGCATCTCCAGCGCTCCGGGATCCCCTTCGAGGTCGTTCCCGGCATCACGGCGGCCGTCGCGGTACCGGCCTACGCCGGCATACCGGTGACCCACCGGGAGATCACTTCGTCCATGACGGTCGTCACCGGCCACGTTTCGCAGGACAGGGACCGGACAGATCTCGACTGGGAGGCGCTTGCCAAACGGATCGGCACATTGATCTTCTACATGGGCGCGCGGAACCTGCCCTTCATCGCGGAAAGACTGATCGAACACGGCCGGCCGAAGGACACGCCCGTCGCGCTGATCCAGTGGGGCACCACGGCGGAGCAAAGGACCCTCGTCGGCACGCTGGACGACATCGTGTCCAGGGCCCGGTCCGCTTCCTTCACGCCGCCCGTGCTGATCGTCGTAGGCGAGGTGGTGGCGCTGCGTCCGCAGCTCGACTGGTTCGAATCGAAACCGCTTTTTGGCGTACGCGTGCTGGTCACGCGCGCCCGGGACCAGGCCGGCGAGCTGTCGGAGGCGCTCGTACGCCATGGCGCGGAGCCGGTCGAAGCACCGCTGATCCGGATCGAAGCGCCCGATGACTGGAGGGCGGTGGATGCCGCGCTGGCCGATCTCTCCGGTTTCGATCACGTGGTGTTCACCAGCCGGAACGCCGTGGAGGCGTTTTTCTCCCGGCTGAATCATAAGGGCCTGGATGCCCGGTCCCTGGGCGGGGTCCGCGTCGCCGCGGTGGGCCGGGCCACGGCCGGCGCGCTGCGAAGTCGCGGGATCGAAGCGGACGATCAACCCGAGGTATTCCGGGCCGAAAAGCTCGTTGAAGCCCTGGCCGGCGACCGCGACCTTCATGATGCGCGGATCCTCTTCCCCGCGGCGGACATCGCGGGCCCCGCCGTGGAGGAAGGACTGGCCGCCGCCGGCGCGTACGTGACCCGGGTGACGGTCTACCGGACCGTCCTGGAGGAGGGCTTGCCGGACGACATAGCGTCCATGCTGGAGGACGGGA
Source organism: Gemmatimonadota bacterium (assembly GCA_009835325.1). Classification (NCBI taxonomy): domain Bacteria; kingdom Pseudomonadati; phylum Gemmatimonadota; species Gemmatimonadota bacterium. Next base: position 40,918 of record VXWP01000049.1, read on the forward strand.
AGATCCATTTGGCCGTGTTCGCGAGTTCGTCGACCGTGTCGGCGTTCGCGAAGGCCGCGGGGCCGGACGGTCCGCAACGATGGACCCGGGGCGTACGCATCGCGTGCATCGGTCCTTCCACGGCGGAAACCGCCGCGGAGGCGGGCCTGTCCGTGGATGTCGTGCCCGTCCAGGCCACGGTCCCCGCGCTCGTGGACGCGATCGTGCGCGACCGGCTGGCCGCGGGGGAGCGGCTCGAATAACATCGTGCGCGACCGCAAGGCCGCGGGGGAGCGGCCCGCGTAATAACGATTGCCCCGAAATGACGCACCGGTATATATTTGTCGGGCGTGATTTCAGTTAACAAACGGCCGAATACTATGCCTTTCTGTCCGGAATGCGAATGTAAATACGCCCAGGGTGTGGCGCAGTGCCCCATCTGCGCAACAACCCTGGTCGAAACGCTGAACGAGGCGTCGACCTGGGTCTGCGATGAGTGCAAGGAAGAAATCCCGGGCGACGCGAAATCCTGCCCGGTCTGCGGGACGGTTTTCGTCGACGACCTGCGCTGCCTGACCCATCCGGACCAGCCCGCCCACGGACGATGCGTCGTCTGCGGACAGCACGTGTGCGGGGACTGCGGGATCCGCCGGCTGGGCCGGTATTTCTGTGAAAGACACGGGTTGGAAGAGGAAATCCCGGTCGAGGAGGAGATCCTCTACCGGGCGGAAGACCGGGAAGCGCTGAACTACCGGCGGTACCTTGCGCAGCAGGGCGTGGATTGCCGGGTGTTCTCGGCCCGGCAGGACGCCGGCCTCCTCCTGGACGCTCGATCGATCGGAGAGGCCAGGATCATCGTGCCTTCGAAACACCGGGCGCCGGCGCGGGAGTGGATGGCATTACGATCCATCGACGCCGGTCATGTCCTTTTCCAGTGTGAACGCTGCAGCGCCCTGAACGGATTCGACGGCGGCGGCTGCGCCAACTGCGGCGGGTCCTGATGCGCCAACTGCGGCGGCTGCGCCAACTGCGGCGGGTCCTGATGCCCGGATAGCGGGCCCCAATAGCGAGCCCCAATAGCTAACTGAGAAACCTGATGGCATTTCCCGTACACAGACTGCGGCGCCTGCGCCGCACCGAGCGGTTGCGCAGAATGGTCGGCGAGACCCGGCTGTCCGTGGACGACCTGATCTACCCCCTGTTCATCTGCCCGGGAGAAGGCGTCCGTGCCCCGGTGGATTCCATGCCCGGTGTGGAGCGGCTGTCGGTGGACCAGGGCGCGGAGGTCTGCCGCGAAGTCTCGGACCTGGGCATCCCGGCCGTCATGCTCTTCGGCATTCCGGAGCACAAGGACACCTACGGTTCCGGCGCTTACGCGGACGACGGCATCGTCCAACGGGCCATCCGCGCGATCAAGCAGGCGGCGCCGGGACTCACCGTCATCGGTGACGTGTGCCTCTGCGAGTACACCGATCACGGCCATTGCGGGGTCATCAAAGAAGACGACGTGGAGAACGACGCCACCCTTCGGCTGCTCGTCCGGACGGCGCTCTCACAGGCGAAGGCCGGCGCCGACCTGGTCGCGCCGTCGGACATGATGGACGGCCGCGTGGGCGCGATACGGGAGGCCCTCGACGACGAGCGGCTTACGCACGTCCCGATCATGGCCTATTCCGCCAAGTACGCTTCGGCCTACTACGGGCCCTTTCGCGACGCCGCGGACTCGGTCCCGCAATTCGGCGACCGCCGTTCCTACCAGATGGACCCGGCGAACTCCAACGAGGCGCTCCGGGAAGTGGAGCTGGACCTCGAGGAAGGCGCCGATATCGTCATGGTCAAGCCGGCCCTGGCCTATCTCGACGTGATACACCGGGTGAAATCGACTTTTGAAGTGCCGGTGGCCGCCTACAACGTGAGCGGGGAATACGCCATGATCAAGGCGGCGGGACAGATGGGATGGATCGATGAAGAAAGGATTGTCCTGGAGTCGCTGACCGCCATAAAGCGCGCCGGAGCCGACATGATCCTTACCTACTTCGCGCGGGAGGTCGCGCGCGGACTCCAATCCGGTTGAACCGAACGAACGGAATGAACCGAATGGGACGAGCCGAATGAACCGTTCCCGATCCAGCACGCTCTTCGACCAGGCCTTGCGATCCATGCCGGGCGGGGTGAACAGCCCCGTGCGCAATTTCGGCCGGGTCGGAGGCCGCCCCGTCTTCATGGAACGGGGCGCGGGGTCGAAGGTCTACGACGTGGACGGCAACGCGTACATCGACTACCTGGGATCCTGGGGGCCGCTGATCCTGGGCCACGGCCATCCCGCCGTGGTCGAAGCTTTGAAGAAGGCCTGCGAGCGGGGCACGAGTTTCGGCACGCCCACGGAGGCCGAGATCAGGCTGGCGGAACGGGTCAAGACCGCCTTTCCGTCCATCGAACTGATTCGCATGGTCAACTCCGGTACGGAAGCGACCATGAGCGCCCTGCGCGTAGCCCGCGGATATACGGGACGGGACCTGGCGGTCAAATTCGAGGCGGGGTACCACGGCCACGGGGACAGCTTTCTCATTCAGGCCGGGTCGGGCGCCGCCACGTTCGGCATCCCCGACAGCCCCGGCGTGCCCTCGGACCTGGCGAAGATGACCCTCAACCTGCCGTACAACGACATCGGTGCCGTCCGGGCTGCCCTGTCGGAGCGGGGCGACGACATTGCCTGCGTGATCGTCGAGCCGGTCGCCGGCAACATGGGCATGATCCCGCCGGCCGAGGGATTTCTTGAATGCATCCGGGAAGAAACGGAGAAGCGGGGCATCATCCTGATCTTCGACGAGATCATTACGGGATTCAGGATCGCTTTCGGCGGCGCGCAGGAACGGTTCGGCATCACGGCAGACATGACCTGCCTGGGTAAAATCATCGGCGGAGGCCTCCCCGTCGGCGCCTATGGCGGGCGAAGGGAAATCATGGAAACCGTGGCCCCCGTCGGGGCGGTCTACCAGGCCGGCACACTATCGGGCAATCCGCTGGCCATGACCGCGGGCGATGAAACGGTGAAACAGCTTCAGGAACCCGGTGTCTACGAGCGGCTCGAAAACCTGGCTTCCCGGCTCGGCGACGGCCTTCGCACCGCGGCGGCAGCGGCCCGCGTTCCCGCGTACCTGACGCGCGTCGGGTCCATGATGTGTACCTTCTTCACCGACCAGGCCGTCGATAACTTCGAGGCCGCTTCCACTTCGGACGCGGATACGTACGGGCGTTATTTCTGGAACATGCTGGACCGGGGCGTCTACCTGGCGCCCTCGCGCCTCGAAACGGGGTTCGTGTCCCTGGCCCACACTGAAGAGGACATCGACCGGACCCTCGACGCGGCCCGGGAGAGCATGAATATTCTGGTAAATTAGATTGTTCAAGACATAGACATTTAAAAGCATAGACTATCCATATCCGATCTATTAAGATCATGTGCGGAAGAATCAAACGAACCGCATTACCGTCCATATCCGAGAGGAGTCCAACGTGATTCGCCCATTCAGTCGTGCGTTCGTCATGATCACGGCTTCCATGTACTTCATGATCCTCGCAGGATGCGGCGGCGGTGACAGCGGCCCGACGAGTCCCACGCCGTCCACACCGACGCCGCCGACCCCACCGACACCCCCACCGACGCCCGTGGCGACGAGCCTCACCGTCGCGCCTTCTTCGCACACCCTGGCGTCGATCGGAGCGACCGTGCAGTTGTCGGCGACAGTGAGGGACCAGAACAACAACCCGATGACCGGCCAGACGGTGACCTGGTCGAGCAGCAACACCGCCGTGGCGACGGTCAGCGGCAATGGCCTGGTGACGGCGGTGAGCAACGGTACGACCCAGATCACGGCGCGTTCCGGCAACGCGTCGGGCACCTCGAACATCACGGTGGCCGAGCCGGTGCCGACCCGGATCGCGGTAACACCCTCCTCGCATACGCTGGAGGCGATCGGGGAAACCGTACAACTCAGGGCAACGGTACGGGATCAGCGGAACAACGCCATGTCCGGCCAGACCATCACCTGGTCGAGCGGGGACGAAGCCGTGGCGACCGTGGACGGCAACGGTCTCGTGACGGCGGTGAGTAATGGCATGGCGGAGATCACGGCCAAGTCCGGCAGCCTGTCTGCCAATGCGGCCATAACCGTATCTCAGGCGCCGGCCAGCATCGCGATCACACCGGAGTCCGCTTCGTTGAGCGAACTCGGGCAGACGGTTCAGTTCATGGCCACGGTGAGCGATGCGAACGATTTTACCATTGAAGACGCTGCGGTCTCCTGGTCGAGCAGCGATGAATCAGTGGCGACCGTGAACGAGGAAGGTCTTGTAACCGCCGTAGGCGACGGCATGGCGGATATCACAGCCCAGGCCGGCGATATCCGCAAAAGTACTGCGATTCGTGTGTTCGTTCCCAGTCCGGACAGGTCGGCACTTGTGGCGTTGTACAATGCGACAGACGGTCCAAACTGGGAGTATCAGGAAAACTGGCTTAGCGATGAACCTATCGAATCCTGGAATGGCGTGATCGTCGATGATACAGCCCGGGTTACCAGGTTGCTCCTTAGCAACAATCGCCTGGCCGGCGAGATCCCCGTTGAACTGAGTCAATTGAGCCATCTGAATGATCTTTATCTGTCAGAAAACCAGTTGACGGGCGAGATTCCCGTCGAACTGGTCCAATTGAAACGTATGAAGAGATTGCATCTGGAGGATAACCAGTTAACGGGGTCCATTCCTCCAGAATTGGGTACGCTGACTGAACTGGAGGCGTTGTGGCTGCGGGGCAACCGGTTGACAGGGAACATACCTGTCGAACTGGCCCAGTTGGCTCAGTTAAACACCTTGTTGCTGGAGGACAACCAGTTAACTGGTTCGATTCCGGTCGAGTTGGGCCGACTTAGTAATCTCACATTCCTTATACTCAAAGAAAACAGTTTAACAGGTGAAATACCTGTTGAACTTGCCCAACTGGCAGCACTTGAACACCTGTCACTGAATGATAACAGCTTAACTGGAAGCATACCGTCCGAATTAGGTCAGTTGAGTCAACTTAAACGCCTGTATTTGTTCAACAATAAGTTAACGGGCTCAATACCGTCCGAATTGGGCCAACTGAGCGAACTGACTTTACTGAACCTGGGCAATAACCAACTACAAGGGTCTATCCCGCCCGAGTTAGGCCAAATGGGAAAACTGGATATACTGATACTCCATCATAACGAATTGACAGGAGAATTGCCTCCAGAACTTGGCGATCTCTCTGATCTGGAATTACTTCTCCTGGCGTCGAATGCCGGACTGACAGGTACACTGCCCAGAGAGTTCCTGAATCTCAATCTCAATTCACTCACTTTGGTCGGCACCCAGATCTGCGTGCCACCGGAAGCCGAATTCCAGGCATGGGTGGCCGGAATCATAGATGCGCGAGGGATAACCGAATGTGAAGTCGAAGACGGTGGAGAAGGCGGAGAGGGTGGTGACGGTGAAGGCGGGGAAGAGATAGAATACGTCGAGTGGGAAGGCGTGAGGGTTGAGCGCGGTAAATTGATATTCAGCGCTTCAATAGCTACAATTGAAATAACTGGATGCTTCACTGAGCACAGTCTTATCGGAGCTTTGCTTCCCCCGGAGGGACTGAAAGACTGGACCAATGCCTTCACTAATGATACCCTTACCGTCCATTACTCCATGTGGCAACGAAGCGTCGATATGGGCAGTACATGGGAGAATATCGAGGACACACGAGTGATGTATAACGCTTGCGCATACGATCCTGAAGTCGCCGGCGAGTATCGACTGGTCGGTGAAATTACGCTCAATGGCGAAAGGAGTCATCGCCGCAGCGAGAACACGTTCGAGGTTCCCTGATTGCCAGGAACGCGTATCAGCGATTCGTAAGTTCAGCATCGTAATAGTTTCCAACAAGCAACATTTAAGGGGATCGGCGGGTTGAAACCGTAGATCCCCTTTTTATACCTCGAGGTTCGAGTTGCCTTCGTAAAGTCTTGCCGTCATATAGTCGTACGTTGCAGGGGACAGAACGGCCATGCTGAAAAACCACTTCGTCATCGCGCTGCGACACCTCTTCGCCAACAAGGGCTACTTCTTCATCAACACGATGGGGCTATCGACAGGTATCGCCTGCAGCCTGCTCGTATTCCTCTTCGTGCGCCAGGAGTGGACCTTCGACACCTTCCACGAGAAAGCGGACCGGATTTACCGCGTGAACGTATCGGGACAGGGATTCGACGGCACGCCGTTCCGCACCGCGACTACACCGATTCCGCTTGCGCCGGCGCTGAAACGCCAGTTCCCCGGGGTGGTCGAAACAGTCAGGATTCGACAGTTCGGGGGTGGTTTGGTGGTGCGTGTCGGGGACGATACGTTCAGGGAAGATCGCATGCTCACCTGCGATCCCTCGTTCTTCCAGGTGTTTTCGTTTCCGCTTATCGAAGGAGATCCCGAGACGGTATTCGCCGATTTCAACGCCCTGGTAATCAGTCGGTCCATTGCGGAGAAGTACTTTGGGCAGGAAAGCGCGCTGGGCCGGCAACTCACGATCAGGGATGAGCCGTTTACCGTGACCGGCGTGACGGAGGATATCCCGGGCAATTCCAGCATCCAGTTCGATTTCCTGCTTCCCTTCGAGCGGACGATCGGCATGAACCCCTTTCTCGCCGATGCCGTTGACAGCTGGAACTACTCGGTCACTTCCACGTACGCGGAATTGTCGGATCCTCAACAGGCCGATCTGCTCACGGAGCAGTTCCCCGATTTCTCCAGGGCCCATTTCTCGGGGCAGATGTCCAGGATGCTGGAAACCCAGGCGCTCACGGACACCCACCTGGACCCGGGCGTAGGGAACGGCCTGGGTACCGCCAGCGATCCGAACAGGTCCTACATACTGATCAGCGTCGCGCTGCTCGTCCTTTTCATTGCGTGCGTCAACTTCACGAACCTGGCCATATGCCGTTCGTCGACCCGCGCGAAGGAGGTCGGACTCCGCAAGGTGTTCGGCGCCCAACAGTCGCAGATCGCGGGGCAGCACCTGGGCGAATCGCTGGTGCTGAGTTGCTTCGCCCTCGTGCTCGGGGTGATCCTGGCCCATCTCTTTCTGCCTATCTTCAATTCGCTGTCGGGGAGTTCGCTCGTCCTCGACTACCTTTCAAGCGGTTCCACCTTGGCCGCGCTCCTGGCGTTCACCTTGCTGGTCGCCCTTGTATCCGGCAGCTACCCGTCCATGGTCCTTTCCCGGTTCAATCCGGTCGCAATCTTCCAGCAGCGGATCCAGGTCGGCGGTCCTAACCTGCTCATCCGGGGCCTCATGGTCGTGCAGTTCGGGCTGTCCGCGGCGCTCGTCGTCTCCATTCTCGTCATGACGCGGCAGCTGGAATTCGCCCGGACCGGGGATCTTGGATACAATGCCGAGAACATCGTCGTGATCGAGAAAGACCAGGATTCCGGCAGCCTGGATGTTTTCCGGAATCGGGTGATATCCTACGAGGGCGTGCTGAACGTGACCGGTGTATCAAACTCCTTCGGTCCGAACCAGGGACTGGCCCAGGCCGCGTACGCCGACACGGCCGGTAACCGGTTGGAAGCGTTCATGTATACCGTGGACTACGACTACGTGAAGACCCTGGAACTGAACCTCGTCTCTGGTCGCGATTTCTCGAGGGAGTTCGGGGGTGACGAATCGGGATCATGCATCATCAACGAGGCCGCGGCCAGGTCGATGGGATGGGAAGATCCTGTGGGCCGCACGCTGCCGCACGGCGTCACGGTCGTCGGCGTGGTGGAAGACTACCATTACCGGTCCATGCACCACGAGATCGAACCCGTCATACTCACCCTCAATCCGGTGGTGTTCGGGGATGATGATATGGATCGGATCAATTTTTTCATGGTGCGCGTCAGCGAGCGGGGCCTGCCCGCCACGCTGGATCTGCTGAGAGAAGCATGGGCCGAAGTGGCGCCGGGATCGCCCTTCGGGTACTTCTTCCTGGATGACGACCTTGCCCGTTTCTACGTGGAAGAGGCCAACCTGGCGCGGATCTTCACCTATTCGGCGGTATTCGCCCTGCTGATCGCCTGCCTGGGTGTATACGGCCTGGTTTCCCTGGAGGTCGTCCGACGCACACGGGAGGTCGGCATCCGCAAGGTGATGGGTGCCGCCGTATCGGACATCATGGGCCTGCTGTCGAAACAGTTCGTCTACCTCGTCCTCATCGCGAACGTCCTTGCCTGGCCGGCAGCCTGGTTGCTCATGAACGAATGGCTGGCGGACTTCGCCTACCGCGCCGAACTCGGCGTGGGGCCATTTGTCCTGGCAGGTCTCGTGGTCCTGGGCATAACCCTGGTCACCGTCAGCCTGCAGACCTTCCGGAGCGCCCTGATCAATCCGGCGGATACCCTGCGCCGCGAGTAGACGGTTTTAGATTGACCTCCTCGACACCGGCCTGTACGTTTCCAGCATAATGGGAAACGACGATGGTATTCCCCACCCCTGGCGGTAGCACGCGCCCACTACACCGTTCAACCATGTCCAGATACTGCGTACTGCTCATTGCGGCCCTGGTGATCTGTGCATCGCAGCGTCCCGTCCAGGCCCTGCCCGCGTCCTCACCTGCGGCTTCGCTCACGTCCGCGCTCTTGTTCTCACCTGCACCCTCGCCCTCGTACTCACCCGCGCCTGTGCCGTCGCCTCCGAATCCCGTCTCTGAGAATCTCCATGATTCTTCGTTGGAATCGGGCAAAGCGCTTTACGAAGCGGAGCGATTCGAGGAAGCGCTGGCGCAGTTTCAGCAGGCGGTTACGGAGGACGACCGCTCGGCCCCTGCTCACTACTGGCGGGGCATGGCTCAGTACGAACTTGCGGCATACCGGAAAGCGGTCGTCTCGTTCAAGCGTACGGTCGAACTGGACGAAAACTGGGCATCTGGTTACATGGGACTGGGCAAGGCTTACTTGCAGATGAAATACCGGAGACTGGACGCTCGCAATGCCTTTCGCAGGGCGGCCAGGCTGGCGCCGGAGGACCCGGAAATCCAGTACCAACTGGGCATGGCCCATATGAACGTGCGAAAGACCGACCAGATTGTCGGCGGCGAAAGGGACGGCCGGTCCTTCTTCCTGAAGGCGGCGGTACTGGATCCTGCCCATCCCGATGCGTTTTACCAGGTCGGCCGTTGTTACGAACGGCCCGAGTCGCCCGGGCCGCCCGAATTCGACAAGGCGATGGCGGCCTACATCTCGCAGTTCAGGATTAATCCCCATCATTACGACGCGCTCAGCCGTTTCGTCTACCTGGCCGTGCTAGCTGAAGAATACAGTTTGGCCGCGAAGCTGCTCGAAGGGGCCGCGGACGACCTGGGCGCAGTTGTCGAATCGGGAACATCCGACGACCTCGACGCAGCCGACGACCCGGACGCATCGGGTCCGGCTGTAGTCAGGGCCCTGCAGAAGCGTTTCAGCACGCTTTCCGAAGCCGCAAAACCACGGCCCGACGTGTTGCATGAGGTGATTGAGACCTACTTTTCCCTTATTGAACCTGACGAAAGGGAAGTCTACCGGGACCTGGCGCACGTAGCCCCTCCGGACGCACTGGCCTCCAGGCAAGAATCCGGCGACAGCGAACGCGATGCGCGCTGGCGCGCTTTCTGGAACGCCAGGGATTCGAATCCCGCAACGGTAGTGAACGAACGTCTGGTGGAGCATTACCGGCGGGTCATGTACGCCCGGTACCATTTCTCGCAGGGGCAGCACCCCTATGACCGCCGCGGCGAAATGCACGTCCGATTCGGAGCACCGGAAGACCGCCGCAGCGACGTCCATATAGCAGATCGAAACGCCTACAGGTCGGCCTCGCTTTCCGATGATCCGGTCGTGGACGCGATCCGGGAGCAGAATGACCGGTACGGTTATCGATTGCGTGTCGACCGGGGCCGTATGACGATCGTCCCGCCCGAGGGCATGACTGAAGAAGAAATCAACGATGCCGGCGAACTGCTGGCCGGCGGGATCGTCGCATCATCAGGACAACTGACCATGCAGGAAGAGAGAAAGTTGATGGGGCATGGATACGCCACCGAAAGCTGGGTATACGCCCGGTACGGCCTGGAACTGTTCTTCGTCGACCAGTTCGGTGGGGGCAGGTTCGATTACCCCTGGGGAAACCTGCTTTCCTCCCAGCAGGAGACGGTCCGGCAGGAACGGTTCAGCCCCCGGCGGCTCGCGGAGGAACTGATCGCCAAAGCACCCGAGGAATACCTGCATGACCTCGGCGGGGAACATCTCGAGTACGCGTTCGATGCCATCAGCTTCAGGGCGGACAACGGCGCGACGGAACTGGACCTGTCCTACAGCATCCCCGTCTGGCAATTCGGCGACGTATCGGACGGCCAGGGGATCCTTACCCGGCTCGATCACCAGGTCATTCTGCGAGATTCAACCATGAGCCCGCAGTTTACCCACGCCTTCGGATTCGGGCCCTTTGACCGGCCGAAGCGGCGGCTGGCCGAAAGCATCGTGAAAGTCCCGGTGTATACCTTGCCGGAAAGCGTCGTTGCGCCGTCGGGTGATTTTACGATGGCGGTCCAGGTGAGGGACGAAATCTCCCAGCGGATCGGAGTGTATCTAAGGCCGGTCAGCGTTTCCGATTACAGTGGCGAGGAACTGCTCATAAGCGACCTCAAGCTGGCCACCCTGATCACGCCGTCCGGCGTGCAGGGGCCCTTCGTGCGCAAGGGGCTGAACATTACGCCCAATCCGGGACGGCTCTACATCCGGGAAAACCCCGTTTACGTCTACTACGAAATCTACAACCTGGTTATGAATCCGGACGGGAAGACCGAGTACGAGATCCTCTACGAGATCAGCCCCCGCGAAGGTAGTTCGCGGCCCAGCTGGTCGGCCCGCAGGCAACGGGACATGCAGACGGTGATGATGGCTTTCTCGGGAGAGGGGTATTCGACCGAGGACCGGGAGTACACGTCGCTGGATACCTCCGGCCTGCCGGCGGGTGAGTACGTGCTCACCGTCACCTTCACCGACCAGAACGCGGGAAGCACCGTATCCAAAACGGTCAACTTCCTGGTCATGGAACGGTAGAGGAGTACCGTGGAGACCAGACAGTTCCCCGTTTCATTCCGTTGGTGGCCCGCTTCATCCCGAGGGCGGACCGTTTCATCCCGGCTGCGGCGCTGATGTTGCTCATTGGCGTGCCATGCCGCCCGCACTGACTTTCCGCGAACAGGAAATCCTGAGCCGAGGTCTAATCAGTACCGAGCAGCAAAAAACCTACAACTTCACGCCCTACTTCTACTTAAACCGGAACGACTAACCCAATCTTGCAAAGGTAGGGTTCTACCCTATTGATCTTCCGTCCGGCCGATCCTAAGTTTAGAATCAGATACGAGCAATTTCCGCACCTCTTTCGGTCCTGACATCACCTTCAAGGTACAAAAAGTGTGTATCAAACGTGTGATTCCGTACGTGTTTGTGATGCTGGTGACGGCAGTAACGTCCGGCCCGTCGCTTGCCCAGTCCGGTCTGTCCGGTTCGACATCGACTAGCCCCGCGGAGTCTACGCCGGCGAGCCTTTCCCCACTCGAAGAAGGCAAGCGGCTCTACGACCTCGGCATGTACAGCGAAGCGCTGTCTCACCTGGAGCAGGCGGTCCGCGTTGACGAAAAGGCGACGCCCGCCCACTACTGGATGGGGATGGCCCTGTACGCCCTGTCCAGGGACGAGGAAGCGCTAAAGTCCTTCAAGACGGCGGTGTGGCGGGACAAAAACTGGGCTCCGGGCCACGCGGGCATGGGACTCGTATACGTGCGCATGCCCTACCGGAGGCTGGATGCACGCAAGGCGCTTCGCAGGGCGTTAAGACTTGACCCGGGAAACGCCGAATTCCAGTACATCATGGGGCTGACCTTCATGGACCAAAGCGACAAGGGCTGGCTGATAGGCAGTGACCCCGATGGGCGGAAGTACTTCCATCAGGCCCTTGAGTTGGATCCAATGCATCCGGACGCCTGGTTTCAACTGGGACGATGCTACGAGGAATTGAACGTGACGGATCACCATAAGCAGGAAAGGGACCGTTACGACGACTACATCCAGGCAATGAACGCCTATCTGAGACAGTATCGGGTCAATCCGGGACACCCCGAAGCGCTCCGGCGATTCGCGGGTATCTGCCACCGGTTCGAGTTCTACGAACGGGGCGCGGAGCGGCTGCGGCAGATGGCGGAGGAGATGGAGGGCGCCGTACCGGATGTGATCAGGGCCATGCACACGCAGTTCGAAGCGCTGGCCATGAGCAACGAAAAGCAATTCGATCTGCTGCAGCATTCGCTGGAGACGTACATCGAGTCGCTTGATCCGGCAGAGCAGGAGGTGTACGCGGACCTGTCCCACGTGGCGCCGCCGGACGTCCTTGAAGCATGGCGGTCCGCGGAAGGATCCGACCGGGATGAGATGTGGCGGGACTTCTGGAACGCCCGGGATTCCAATCCGGCCACGGTCGAAAACGAACGCCTTGTCGAACATTACAAGCGGGTGATGTACGCCCGGCTGCTGTTTTCCAGTGGACAACATCCCTATGATCGCCGCGGAGAGATGTATGTCCGCTACGGGGCGCCCGATGATCTTCGCCGTTTCGTGTTCAGCCCCTACCAGGATCCCGATATAAACCACCAGCTCACTGGGAATCCCGCCGTGGATGCGATCCGTGAAAGGAACCTTCTTGAGGGTTACAACTTGAAGCTGCAGGGCGGCCCGGGGCAGCAGGATTTTTTCAGCCCCTTCGGTGACGAGCCTTCACCCATTATCGGTGGGGGGGCGCTCATGGCAGATTACATGGCATTGCAGGGAAAAAAAGACCTGTACTACGGTTACACGGTCGAAAGCTGGGTGTACGTACAACACGATATGGAGCTTTTCTTCATGGATCTGCTGAATAACGGAAAGTTCGACTATCCGCTAGGGACCGCCGATCTGTTCGTGGGTGATATGGTCCGTGAGCACCGGTATCATCCCACCAAGGTTGCCGCTGCACTGATCGAAAAGACTCCCGAGGACTATGCGCACGATTTCGGTGGCGAGTCTCTGGACTATGCCTTCGACATCACCACCTTCCGGGGCGCCGGCGACGAGACGGTGATGGAACTGGCCTACAGCATTCCCGTTTGGCAGTTCGGCGACGTCACCGACGGCCAGGGGACCGAGACCTTCCTGAGCAACCAGGCTACGCTGCGTGACTCGGCATTCAGCCCTGCGTTCAATCAGAAGTTCCGATTCGGGCCTATCGAACGGCCGAAGCGTAAGATCAGCTCCGATCAGGCCAGGGTGTCGGCCTTCACGCTGGCTGTCGACGTACAGGTGCCTCCGGGCCAATTTACGGCGGCGGTGGAGATGAGAGATGAAGCCTCCCGGCGCATCGGCATATACAAGAAACCGGTTACCGTTCCCGACTACAGGGGCAATTCGTTGATGATCAGCGATCTCAAGCTGTCCACGGGCATCACGCCGGCCGACCAGCCCGGACCATTTGTCAGGCAGGGCCTGAACATCGTACCCCATCCGCTGCGCGCCTACGGAAGCGGCCAGTTGGTTTACGTGTACTACGAAGTATACAACCTGGGGCAGGACGAAGTGGGCAGGACTTCCTACACGACCCACTACGAGATCAACCCCGAGGGCATGCCGGATACGCGTGGTCGATTCGGTGGTCAGCCTGGCCGGCCTGGTCAGCCTGGTCGGTCTGATGACCAGCAGACCGTCGTCCTGACGTACGAAGGCGAGGGCGAAACGTCCGAGGAAGCAGAATACACGGCGATCGACACCGCCGACCTGACCCCCGGTGTCTACGTGCTCAATGTGACGGTGGAAGACCAGCTTACCGGGCACCGCGCAACCCGATCGACCAGCTTCATTCTATTGGAACAGTAGAAAGTCCCGCCGGTCCGTCACTTCAGCCGTTCCGGGTTCAGGTCCTCCAGTTCCGGAACGACGAACCTGCCGTCTCTCCGGATCACTTCCCCGTCGAACTCGATGGTCCCGCCGCCGTATTCAGGCGTCTGGATCATGACCATGTCCCAGTGGACGGCGGACCGGTTGCCGTTGTCGGCCTCCTCGTAGGCCTGCCCGGGCGTGAAGTGGAAGGACCCGGCGATCTTCTCGTCGAAGAGGATGTCCAGCATGGGCGCGGTGATGTGGGGGTTGAAGCCGATGGCAAATTCACCGATGTAGCGTGCCCCTTCGTCGGTGTCGAAGATCTCGTTCAGCTTCTCCGTCCGGTTGCCCGTCGCTTCGGTGATCCTGCCTTCCTCGAACCTCAATTCCACGTCCGTAAACGTCACGCCGTGATACAGCGTCGGCGTGTTGAACCGGATGACGCCGTTGACGGAGTCGCGCACCGGCGCGGTAAAGCACTCGCCGTCCGGGATGTTGCGGTCGCCCGAGCATCCCACGGTGGGAATATCGCGGATGCTGAAGGAAAGGTCCGTGCCCGGACCTGTGATCCGGACGCGGTCCGTGCGGTTCATGCGCTCCTTGAGCGGCGCGAGCGCCCGTTCCATCTTTCCGTAGTCCAGGGTGCACACGTCGAAGAAGAAGTCCTCGAAGGCCTCGGTGCTCATGCCGGCCTGCTGCGCCATGGACGGGGTCGGCCAGCGCAGCACCACCCACCGGGTCTTCGGCACCCGGATTTCGAAGTGCACGGGCTTCATCCAACGTTGCTCGTAGAGCCGCATGGCGTCGCCCGGCACGTCCGACATCTCCATCACGTTCCGGCTGCCGCGCAGGGCCATGTAGGCCTGCACCTGCGCCATGCGATGGGATTCATAGGCACCGGCGGCTTCCATGGCGTCCTCGTCCCCGGCGCGGACCAGTTCCCGCATGACGCGCTGGTGCTTGATGGATACCAGCGGCACGCCGCCCGCCTCCCGGATCGCGCGGATCAGCGAGATCACCATGTCGTCGGGCACGTCGAAGGCCTCGACGAGCACCCGGTCCCCGGTCTTGATCTTTGTCGAGTGTCCAGTGAGCACTTCCGCCAGGTGGCCGTATCGTGGATCGTGCATGGGTTTCTGGTCTCCGTGGTTGGTTTGGGGTCGTTTATGCGAGCAATGCCGGACACGCAAGTCGCTGGGTATCATTCCCGGTCTGCAACATCTCCCCCGCGCCGGACCGGCGTCGCCCGCGACTGCCGCTCTAGTCTTCGATTCGCCCCGGTGTTACGTCCACTGCACCGGACGCCGATATCCTGACCAGCATGGCGTCTTCGGGTTCGAAGGCCAGGCGCACCGTCCGCTCACGGCCGTCGACGTGCAGGACGACCTCACGCTCGACCCGTTCCGTGGACCTCCAGCCCTCGTAGGCCATGGGGTACCGGATCCGCTTCGTATCGGGATGGGCGAAGAAGACGTGGTAGTCGCCATCGACCTCCCGGCACCAGAACTCGGGCGCGTCCCGGCCGCTGACGAGCGGGGGATGGCGAAGCGCCGCACCTTGTTCCGTGGTGACCGTAGGCTGGTTCATCAATTCCTTCAGGTGATCCTCGAAATCCGCTGGCGGACTGTGCCCCGGTGCGGAGGGCCGGCGCGGAACGCAGACCCGCGCGCCTTCCCGGGCAAGCCGAAGCAGGGCCGAAAGGCCTTCGCCGTCCAGCCACTCCACGTCCACGTAGATTATGGAAAACGCGGCCTCGCCGTACCGGACGCGCCTGTCCTCCACCACCGCCTCCTCCAGGAAGGGCGTCGAGATCCAAAGAGGATGGTAGCCGAGAAGTCCGGGCGGCCGCTCAACGGTCTGCAGCTCCCAGTAATAGTTGGCGGCCGGTCCGCGCCGCTCTTCGGGAAGCAGGTGGCGCATCCAGTGGTCTTCCAGCGGGAGGTACACCGCCACGTCCGTGTAGGTTCTGCCCTGCTTGACGAAATCTGCCGCCTCCGCCAGGTAGGCGTTGAAGGCCGGAAGCCGGCCGGCGAACCCGCTGTCCGGACCGACGTGCGTGGTCGCGTAGAAGGTATTGGTCCCGCCGGGCGCATTGTACGGCATGCCGTGCCAGACGATGTGGTTGACGCCGTGGGCGAACACCGCGTCCGCCATGAGCTTCAGGTCCTCCACCTTCTCCTCGCCGTGATGGGGCGACGGCGCAGGCCACGGTTCGTAGCCGTAGATGCAGGTGAAGGTTTCGCAGGTCACGACAGGCCGCCCGCCCAGGGCCGCCGCCGATCCGGGGATGGCCGAGAAGAAGGTCTCGAACAGCAGGGCCTCGGATTCCGGGACGTCCACGAGCGCGAAGGCTTCAAGCAGGTCGGTCGGCGCCCCGTGGCACTGCACGCGGCTCACGGCGCCGAGGCGGCGGCAGATGTCGGCGTAGGGCCTGAAGAACCCCTCGATCGTCGCGTCCGACAGGATCTTCCGGTAATCGTACCGCACGTCGGGATGTTCGTCGATCGATGCCTTGAATGGCTCCAGGTCGTACCCGAATCGGTCCCGGAAGACCGTGTCCAGATGGGCACTCCATAGCCCCTCCGGGAACACCTCCCACGAATCGGAGAACAGTGCCGAGGTGGTGCCTCGCAGGGCCGGTTCCAACGCGCCGCCGACGTGGCCGGCGTACCGCTCCAGCGCGTCAGGATCCAGGTGGTTCAGGATACGGCCTCGGCCGTAGTAGGACAGTTCCCACGACTTCTCGAGCCGCTGGTCCGAAGGCCCGCCGAATACCTGTCCCGCGTCCTCCTCGGGTACGATCGACCCGCCGAAGGGCCAGGAGGTGCTGAAGGTGAAGTCGCACCCGATGCCCAGCCGGTCCGCCTCCTCTTTGGCGCCGGCGACCAGGTCGGTCCAAGCCTCGCTCAGCCAGCGGGGTCCTTCCCCGGCACCGGGCTGTGGATACATGAAGGCGATCTCCACCCCGCCGAACCCCTGGTCCCGCACCCATTTGAGCTGGCTCCGTACGTCTTCCATCCTGATGTCGTCGTTGAACCACCACCAGCGCGTGTAGGGACGGGCGTCCGAGAAGGGCCGGTAGGTCCTGGTCAGTTCGTTTGACATGACTGCACTTTCGACATGACTGTACTTTCGAAATGACTGCTCCGAGCATCGATGATTTGGCCATGCATAATCTATACCGGAATCACGCGGGGAACACTATATTATGCGGGACCTGGACGCACCGTGTTCCGTTCACATTCGGGGGGGCCATGCAGACCATCGATTTTGCACGTTCAACCTTTACTTTCCGGGTGGATTCCGAGAAGAAGCCGCCGAAGACCGTGACCCGGAAGGTGCCCTACTCCCTCAACAACGCCCGCATACCCATAGAGGCCGCCTTGACCGTGACCGCGAAGGACAGCGGGTTCAGGGAAGAGTACGTCCTGGGGGTGAGTTGCAAGACCGAACAGGTCGGTGTGGAACGGGATATCTGGCACATCCCCAATGCGGATTTCAAGCCGATCTTCTCGTCGGACACCTTCATGGCCATCAAGACCTACGAAGTGGCGGACCGGGGCGCCACGCTCTATCCGCCCTCCCTGGGCGAGCAGCCCGAACGGCAGATCGTCGCCATCGAGGAGACCTTCGAGGACGTCCGGATCGACCTGTCCCGCGTCGACGGCCGCGTCCTGGAGACGCCGCGGGCCATCGTGGAGGCCGTCCTCGGCAACGTTCCCCTGAACGCCCGGACGACCATCGGGAACGACCGGTATGACGCCGTGCTCGAGTACCCGGTCAAGACGATCAATGCCAACGAGCGGGACTGGATCTACCAGCCGGACACAGGTCCGGTGCTGCTGCCGGACCTGTCCAGCGACCCTGCAGCCATGATGGAAGGGATCGAACTGGCCTTCGCGGCGTTCAATACATCGGACTGGGTGGAGTTCATCGTCCGGGTTCCCACGCCGGTCGCCGAGGGCGTCAACGTGTACCACTATGCGGAACCCGTCAGGATGGACTGCGTTAACGAAGTGGTGGTTCCGCGGCACTGAGCGCACTGAGCGCATCGGGCAAACTAAGCATACTGGGAGAAGGTCGGCGTCATGCGGTTATCCCCTGACTTTTCTATCACCTGGCTGTGTGGTGCAGGCCTCCTGTTTTTGCTCGCCGCGGCGACGGTGGCGTTCTCGCAGGGGACGGCGCACGCACAGGGCACGGCGTTCGCGCAGGGCACGCGGGGCAACGTGACCGGCAGCGCGGGGAGTTCCGGTGCGGAAGAGGCCGAGGAAGAGGATCCCGTGCAGCGCGTGCTACGGGAGCGCGTCGATGACTATGGCCAGACGGTGGGCGTCGTCGCCGGGATCATCCGCGGCATCAACCGGTACGTCTATGCCCACGGCACGCTCAACCGCGGCACGATCCGGCGCGTGAGCGGCATGACGGTCTTCGAGATCGGCCAGTTGAGCAGCCTGTACACGACGGCCATGCTGTCCCTCATGGTCCAGCGGGGCGACGTGAACCTGACCGATGAGATGTCCGCCTATCTCCCGGAGACGGTGACCGTTCCAACCACGCGCGCAGGAAACCCCATCCTGATCGAGCACCTCGCCACCCACACCTCGGGACTGCCCCGCCTGCCGGACAACCTGGTTTCGGATGAACCGGAGTATCCGCTGAAAGGGTACTCGGTGGAATTGATGTACGCATTCCTCGACCGGTACGCCGAGGCGCAGCGTGACGGGTCCGAGTTCCCGTTTGATTTCGAAGAACCGGACGGCAAAGATCCGGATCGAGAAGATCTCCTGGATCGGGAAGGCGAAGACCGTTCGGATACACCAGGCCGTGACGAACCGGAAGACCGCTACGTCTACTCCGATCTCGGCATGGGTCTCCTGGGACACGTGCTCGAACGGGCCGCCGGTGAAAACTATGATGTCTTGTTACGGGAGTTGCTGGGCGATCCCCTCAAGCTGGCCAACACGGCCAATGCGTCTACGCCGTCCATGCGGACCTACCTGGCGACCGGGCACGACGACGCCCGCCGGCCCGTGCCCGCCTGGTCCGACACGACCCTCATAGGCGGCACGGGTCTGCGGTCCAATCTCCTGGACATGATGACCCTGGTGTCGGCCAGCATGGGGATCATCTACGCCCTGCCCGAGGACTTCACCGAAGACGACTCGACCCGCTACCACGCGTCCTTCGACAGCCTCATCGTGGCCCGGAAGCCCGCGGACGAGGAGGATGTCCAGACCGCGCTGGGGTGGAAGGTGCGCCAGGACACGCGGGGCCGAGACATCCACTGGCTTACCGGCCGGACCAACGGGTTCTACGCCTTCGCCGCCTTCCTCAAGCAATGGCGCAAGGGCGTCGTGGTCCTGTCCAACAGCTCGGCCAGCGTCGAGGACATCGGGTTCCACCTGCTGAGCGCCCGGAACCCCCTGGCGCCACCCCCGAGGAAGGTCGTGCAAATGACCGAGGCCGCCTACGTGGCCTGCACGGGCACCTACGCCTTCTCCACCGAATTCACCGTGGACATCACCTACAGCGACGGCAAGCTCTACGGCCAGCCTCCCGGCCAGCCCCGGAGCGAACTCGTCCTCGAATCGTCTGGGGATTTCTACCTGGAAGAAGAGGATGCCAGGATCACCTTCGTCCCGGACGAAGCGGGAAACGTCGACCACTTCCTCTTTCTCCAGGACGGACAGACTCACCGGGCGGAACGGGTGAGGTAGGGGATCGGATTATAACACGAGATAGAAATTTAGTATCAGTCTAATTCTTTGGTATACAGACTCAAAGTAATGGTACGTATTCTTGGGATTCGAGGTTAACAAATGATCAACCACGTTGGTTCTGCCACTTTCTGGGATTACGCCGAAGACAAGGAAGATCCTATACACAGGATACACAGTTACCCGGCGAAGTTTCCCGCATTCATCACGACTAAAGCACTACAATATGCTCAAGCAAAGGGTGTAGAGGTCCATACGGTCGCAGATGTTTTCTGCGGATGTGGGACAACTGCGGTTGAAGCAAAGAAAAAAGGAATTAACTTTTGGGGATGCGACATCAATCCTGTGGCTACCTTGATCGCACAGGTTAAATCTAGGGATTATTGCGATTACATGTTGGCAAGATACTTCACCAAAATCAAAGACATGTTTTGTACAGTGTGCGCTGATGAGAATGATTATAAACGTGTCAATGACAGGATAAGGTACTGGTTCGAGGATCAGAACATTGATGATCTGCTTAGATTACAGAAAGCAATCAGGCTTGTAATTCCTAGTAACAGTAAGTATAGGAAGTTCTTCCTTTGCGCGTTCTCGAACATCTTGAAATCGACTTCTAGATGGCTAACGAAATCAATTAAGGCACAAGTGGATCCGAACAAATCGCGACATGACGTCATGGATGCATTTGAATGTCAAATTCATATGATGCAAAAAGCAAACATAAGCAGTATGGAGGCGTACACACGAGGGAAAACCCATAAAACGTCGATTGTAACAAGAGACTTTCTATCCACGCGCCTGCAGAAACCCGTAGCAGATTTAATCGTCACGAGTCCGCCCTATGTTGTCTCCTACAATTACGCTGATTTACACCAGTTGTCCGCGATGTGGCTTGGATATGCTACAGACTATCGGGACTTAAGGAAAAACATGATCGGTAATCAGTACGGCGTCAAACCGCCACAGGACGCTGATTTACACAATCTTTGCAGTTCCAGTGTAGAAACGTATCGCGATTTATTGCAGGTAGACCGTGGGAAAGCAGCTTCGGTCATTCGGTATTTCATGGATTTACAGAAAACTACCAACCAATGCTGGCATTTGTTAAACCAGGAAGGGCTAGCGGTGTTTGTGATTGGAAACACGGAATACAAAGGTGTAACGATAGACAATGCTGGATACTTAAGAGATTGTATGGTAAATTCACTCTTCGTGGATATTGAGGTTGTTAAGCGAAAAGTATCGTTGAAGATCATGACTCCATATCGGGATTCCAAGGGTCGTTTTACTAGAGATTCCTCGGAAAGAAAGGTCTATAACGAAGAGTACGTAGTGATCGGTAAAAAACGATGAAAACCTCAGAACTGCCTATAAGACCTTATGCTAGATTGTTGACTATGCTCAGTGAGCAGCTCATTAAAAACGAGCGTATTGCCCTGCTCGAGTTGATTAAGAATTCTTACGATGCTGACGCCAATCTTGTACGAGTCACTTTTGACGCATTCAATGACGACATGACGGCTCGTAGCGATTCACGAATTATAATTGAGGACGATGGGCATGGAATGAGTCCAGAAGTCATACGCGAATCATGGATGAATCCAGCTAATCCTCAGAAATATATCAGAAAGAAAAAAGGAAATAGAAGAACCCTCGGTGGGAAGAGAATCGTTCAGGGTGAGAAGGGAATTGGTCGGTTTGCGTTGTTGAAACTAGGAAGTCATATTACGGTAACTACTCGGACTGAATGTTCGAGTTTCGAGTCTGTGTTGGTACATGATTTTACAAAATACGATTCGGAATTTACTGAAGACCAGATCGAGAATAGGGACATTTACCTAGATGAGATTAGGGTGCTTTACTCTGAGATTTCACCTCCCAAGACGATAACGCAACAGCATGGGACCAAGATAGTTATATCGAAAGTAAAAGGAGTGTGGAGTAAACAGGTCGTATCAAGACTGATAAAAGACCTTTCTGCTCTGACTGATCCAATTTCCAAAATCGCCAAACATGAGACAGCAACTGATAGTTTCCTAGTAACTGTAGAATGCAATGGTTCCCCCTGGCAAATAGAAGATAAAAACGAGGAAATCCTTAAAAGGTTAATCGAAGACAAATCCGTATTAAGAATACAAGGTAAGTTTGATTCCGAAATTGGATCTTTCTTTTTGAGTGTTAATGAAGATGAGAACAAGTACACGGAAATCAAGTTAGATGATTCGCTGATTATTGGTCTTTTAAAAAACAATCAGTATTTGGATAGAGAAATCATCATTGCTCGAGAACTTGAGTGTGGTAGTTTTGAGTTTCACTTCTATGTTTTTGATTTTTCGCGAGGCATTTCGGGTAAACACGAACTTAATACATCGGAAAAAAGAGTACTCAAGGATTACAGAATATACCTCTACAGAGACGGTGTTCGAGTTTATCCATATGGCGACCCTGAAGATGATTGGTTGAATATCGATGTTGCGAGGGGGACAGGTAGAGCAGGAAACTTTTTCAGTAATGACCAGCTTGTGGGCTGGATCGATATAACTCAAGAGCACAATCCGAAGTTGCGTGATAAAACGAACCGCGAAGGTCTAATAGAAGAAGGAAACGCGGTTAGTGAGTTTTTTGGTTTAATCCAGACCATATTGTCATACATAAAGAGCCATCATTATGCACAGTATCAGGCGAAGAACCGTGATAGAAACGCTGTGGATATCGTACGTAGCGAGGTTGTTTCAGGTAATTTGGCCACTTTAAGGACAGATCTAGAGAGACAAGGTCTTTCATCAGGGGGCCGAGAGGTTGCTAGAATTGAAAAGTTATA
This sequence comes from Gemmatimonadota bacterium, assembly GCA_009835325.1. Classification (NCBI taxonomy): domain Bacteria; kingdom Pseudomonadati; phylum Gemmatimonadota; species Gemmatimonadota bacterium. Next base: position 63,424 of record VXWP01000049.1, read on the forward strand.
CAAAAGGGAAAAAGACCATCTAATTCAAAGAGCTGAAATGGTTGAGGATCTGGCTGGAGTGGGGCTCTCAGTTGAGATGGCCTCTCATGATATCATGCTTCTGATGACCAGGGCAATGGATATTGGGAAGGAACTTTCAAGGCTATCGCGAAAACTTGAAAATGACACGATCCTGCGACTTTCGGACATGTTGGTGGGGGTTCTCTCACAAATCGCAGATGGGATAAATGACATTCAGAGTCTATTCAAGTCAGCTAAAAGACGTAGAAAAGCACTTCGAATTGAACCAATCTTAGACAAGATGTACCAGCTATATCAAGGGTTACTTGAAAAGAGAGGCATTCGATATGAGAAGACCGTAGTTCCTGGCTCGCCCCTGGTCGCCGACACAAACGAAGGTGTTGCAATGCAGGTCCTGATTAATCTGTTTGACAACGCCTCATACTGGCTTGATACCGTAGATAACAACGACAAGAAGATTAACGTAACGGTGGACGGAACGAATGGAGATTTAGTCTTTTCAGATAATGGGCCTGGAATAGACGAAGACGATTTACCCTACATTTTCGAACCCTTTTACTCTGGAAAGGGTCAGGAAGGTAGGGGGTTAGGATTATACATCGCTCGCCAGCTACTTGAAAGACATGACTATCAGATATCAGTCGCGAAGAAAAACCAAAGCAAGTCACCGGGCGCTAACTTTGTTGTAAGTTTCGTGAAGGAAGCCAAGTAACATGGATATTAAAAGCCTTATGTCAGGTATTGCCGTTGTCATCGATGACGCTTACGAGAGAGATGATGAAGAACATGAAGATCCGATTTTTCAAATAGTACGTAACATTGAAAACGAGTGGCAGATCCCTTTCTACAAGACCGCAAGCTTACCTCCGGAAAACCAATACAAAAACCTATTACGCTCTGCAAGTTTCGTGCTATTGGATTGGAAACTATGGCCAAGTAATGCACAGGAATTGGAAAGAGAAGGAATCGAGGCAAATGTGGCATTTCTCAACAAGGCAAAGGAATACTTCGTTCCTGTGTTTATCTTTACCAATGAAACTTTAGAAGATGTGACTAATTCAATCGAAGAACAATCACCCGGCCTCTACAACGAAGATGACACAGAGAAGAACTTTATTTTTGTTGAGAAGAAGTCAAACCTGCGACAAATCAGCGATTTGGTTGCGATAAGTGATTGGACAACCAAGAATGCGTCGGTATACACGTTAAAGTCCTGGGAAAGCGCGTTTTATGAGGCGAAGAGAACACTTTTCAGTTCCATGTACGATCGAAGTCCGAATTGGCCACGGGCATTCTGGAGTGCATACGAAAAGGATAAAGTAGATCCAAGTTCCTCTCTTACTCTTCTAATAAACAACAATCTTTTAGGTCGATTTAAATCAGATGTATTTAGTGCTCAGATATTGGATTCAGAAAATCCACCTGTATGCAGGGAAGAAATAAGATCGTTAATGTCGGAAGCTAGTTTTGTTAAAAACCAGTGTTTGTTAGAAACAGAAGTACGATCGGGTGATGTTTTCGATCTGTCTGACAACAAATACCTCATCAATATCCGCCCAGATTGCGACTGCATCGTGAGGAAAGAATCGGATGAAATTGATCAGCTAGAGTTGTACTGTTTAATGGGTCATACAATGGATGACGAAGTAGTTGCGAATAGGTTCAAAAACAAACCATTTGTTGAGAAAATCTGGGAAAGTGTTTCCTTTGGCATTATCGATGGATCTACAGTACAATTTGACTTTAGGCAATTTCAAATTATGAAATACAAGGATCTAAAAACCAACCGCATTGGACGCCTAATACATCCACACATCACAAAGATGCAGCAACGTTTTGCTTTCTATCAGCAAAGGCAGGGTCTACCTCGCATACCCCAAGAAGCATTCTGACTGGTTTCCTCTCCAAAAACCTTCAAATTTAAAACCATGTGAATTCGAGGTCTATCGCCAGCCCCGGAGCGAACTCGTACTCGAATCGTCCGGCGGTTTCTACCTGGAAGATGAGGACGCCAGGATCACCTTCGTCCCGGATGAAGAGGGAAACGTCGACCACTTCCTCTTTCTCCAGGACGGACAGACTCACCGGGCGGAACGGGTGAGGTAGATTCTGAAACGCCGCTATACCCCGGATAATGCGACTTGAGAGGTGCGACCATGATGCAAAGATGGCCTGCCGCGATTGCATTGGCGCCGTTGCCGGCAGTAGCCCCGTTGCTGGCGATGGCGATGGCATTGGCGGTGGCCGCGTGCGGCAACGACGATCCGACGGGGCCTGTTCCCACGCCGATGGCGGAACCGAAACCCATCGTGCTCGGGACGGCCGTGGCCGAGACCGGTCGTCTCAGCACGCCCGGGTCGGAGGTCAGTCGCGGTTATCGGCTTGCCGTCGAAATGCTGAACGAGCAGGGCGGCATCGGCGGGCGGAAGGTGCAGTTGGTGATTCACGACGATGGGAGCGACGCGGACGCGAGCGTTCGCCTTTACCAGGAGATGATCGCCTCGGATTCGATCACCGCTTTTCTGGGCCCTTACGGCAGTGGGATCACCGAACCTGTGATCAGCGTGACGGAACCGACCGGGATCCCGCTCGTTTCCGCGGCTGCGGCGGCTCCCGAGATCTGGGCGAATCGAGGCCGGCAGTGGAGCGTGCAGATGTCGAACCCGGCCCCGACGTATCTCGAGGGTTCCGTGGAACTGGCCGCCCAGGCCGGCGCGCGCACGGTGGCCCTGGTGTGGGAGGATACGGCCTTTCCAACGGCGGTGGCCCAGGGCATTCGCGATGCGGCACGGACCTGGGAACTCGACCTCGTGATGGAGCAAGCCTATGCGCCGGGAGGCGCGGACCACGAGGCACTGGCGGCCATGGCGCGGGATGCGGGCGCCGATCTGTTCAGCGGCGGAGGGTATTCCGACGACGCGATCGCGTTCGCAAGGGCCGTGACCGCCGTGGAATACAGTCCGCTCCTGACGTCCCTCCTCCTGGCGAGCGGCGCATCCTTCATAGGCGAGGCGGGCGCGGCCGGGCGTTGCGTCATCGGCAACGCGGCCTGGGATCCATCGATCCGCACGGAGGGGTACATCGCCACGAATGATACATTCATTCGACGCTACGAAGCGGCCTACAACAAGATCCCGGACTATCAGGCCGCCTCGGGTTTCGGCGCCGTGGAACTGCTCGCGGAGGGCATCAACCGGGCCGCCACGCCCACCGGGGAAATCGACCGCGCGTCGATCCGCGACTTTTTATTCGCGACCTCCAAACAGACCGTACTGGGACCCTTTGGCGTATATCCGCTGGGTGACGCCCAGGCCGGTGCTCAGCGCGACCTGAAAGGCATACAGATCCAGTGGCAGGACGACGGGGCGGGCGGCCTGGTCAGTCGCATCGTACATCCGCCGGAGGTCAGCCAGGCGTCATTGTGCTTCACGCGCTGAATTCATCGTTTGCCAGGAATCGCCAACCAGAGAGGGAGCACCTACAATGCCTGCTTATGTCATCTCCATGATGTCCGTCCACGATCCCGAGACCTACCGGAAGTACACCGACCGGACGCCGCCCATCGTCAAGAAATACGGGGGCAGGTTCCTGACGCGGGGCGAGGAGATCGCCTGTGTCGAAGGCAAGGATTACGACGGGCGGATGGTGATCCTGGAGTTTCCCAGCAGGGCGCAAGCAGAGGCTTGGTACAACGACCCGGCGTACCAGGAGGCGATGAAGTTTCGCCAGGCTGGGTCTACGATGAACTACCTGCTGATTCAGGAAGGTGGCGAGAATACGCGGGATCCGGATCCGAAGCTGTGACGGGGCAATCGTGGATGGTCGCTACAGGCGGGTAAGGTCACTACTTACTACAGGGTTGCTCCGCGGAGACCCTCTTCCCTACGATCCTCTAGTACAAGGGTGATGGCCTCCGACAAACTCTCGCGGGCCTCATCCCTGGTCGTCCCTTGACCATTTGCTTCCGGTATTTCTGGACAAAAGGCTATGAATAGGTTTTCGTCCCGTTCGATAATCGCCCTGAACTTGTTTTCCATTGTTGTTCCGAACTGCTGATTATCTCAGCACCATCAAGACCAACGAACCCATGATGTCAACAGGCACCGCAGCATCAGTCTCTAAGCGACGGGTCATAAGGCTGCTCGCGGAAGACGTGGATATCGAGCGGTTCATGATCGCCCCTGATTTTGTCCTTCAATGTCCCCAGACTGGAATAGTCGATTTTCCTTGGTGGCCTGAGGATGAACCCATCCGGCCCTTCGATGATTTCGATCTGGTCGCCGGGCCCCACACCGAGGGTGTCGAGAACACTTTTTGGTAAGGTGACCCGTCCTTCAGAATCGATTTTGCGAAACACTCCAATCCTCCTACTGTAAACTCGGCCACGCAGTACGTTCGCGGCAGAGATTCCTCAATTTATGAAGATCTGCCGGGAACCACAGATGAAGCATTAGTCGGGATTACCTTACGAAACCTAGTACTCCCACCCGCACAACCCCGGCACGGGCAGGCGCAGGGTCCGGTCCAGCGCGGACAGCAGTTCGGGGGGACCGTCGAGGTCGTCGGTGACGGCCAGACCGGTGGCGGGACGGACACCGAGCCACATGCGGGTGAAGGCGCCCACCGAGGCGGTCAGCGTGGGCAGGGCGGGGTCGGCGCCGGCTACGGCGCTGGATTCCGGGCCGAGCTTAACAACGTACCTGCCGCTTATCCCGCGCCAGGTCGCGTCCGCGTCCAGGTACTTCTCGATCGGGTCCTTCAGCACGAGGTTGAACCGTGCCGTCGGCCCGTCCAGGCGGGTCTTGGCCATGCAGGCTTCCAGATCGCAGATCCGGGCCTGCCAGTAGCCATCACCCCGGATCAGGGTATTGAAGGAGCCTTTTTCGGACACCATCCTGGCCCGGAAGGGCTGCTTGATCAGGTCCTGAAGCTGCACGTCAGGGGGTTCGACCATCTGGAAGAGCCGGATCTGGTCGCCGAGGGATCTCATGAGCGCGAGCAGTTCCAGGAACTGGTCGTGGTCCTGGTAGGCCATCATATAGATATAGCTTGGACCGTGTTCTTCATGGTCGCTGGCCCAGAAGAAATGGGTCAGTTCGCCGTCCGGACCATCGCAATACCCCAGGAGGAAGGATTTCTCCGCATGATTCAGCTCGACCTGCAACAATTCGGCGGGATATAACCTGCAGCCGCCGTGGGTCAGCCTGCGGTTAATCATGGCGGCATGGATCATTTCCCAGTCGTCGGCCTTCAGGCGCCTGGGAACCCGGAACGGACGGTCTATCGTGAGGTCGGCGGGATCGAAGCGTACCCTGTGTCCGTAGGGACCCGTACCGAACCCCATCAGATCGTAGAATCCCTGTTCGAACATGGTCAGCGTGCAGATCTCCACGCCGTTCGCCGCGTCCTGGGCGATACGGTGCGCGGTGACCCGTTGGGCGAGGCGCTGTTTCCGGGCGATCCGGCTGGTCGTCACCCCCACGATGGCGGACATGGTAAGGTCTTCGTCCAGGTACCGGAACGTGCCGTCGGTCGAAGAGGCCTGGCACTCCGCCTCACCGTTCACTTCAGCCACGTCGGTCCGGGCTTTCTCCATGAACTGAGGCGCCCACTTGGCCTGTTCGTCGCTGGTGATCCAGTGGACTTCCCGCCAGACCCGGATGATCGCGTCCTGGTCCCGCTCGGCGTCATATGGCCGGATGATCGCCATTTCTGTTCCTATTACTCCTCGCCCCAAGCTACTCCCAGAACGTTACTCCTCGCCCCTCAGCATCCGGTGGAGGGTCTCGTTGTCCGGCGCGTCCTTGAAGACGTTCCACTCGAGGTAGTAGCCCTCCGGGTCGTAGGCGACGAAGGCGCGGTACCTGTCCGTTTCCTCGACCTTCTCCGACCGCATCTCGAAGGAACCGTGGTTGCTGACGTAGGCGTACCAGTCGTCGATGCGGTCCGTCCAGAAGGACATGGTGACGGCCTTCTTCTCCGTGAAATTGTGCATGCCGCGTGTTTCGTCCACGAGGCCCATGTAGCCCGAAGGCGATATGCGGTAGATCTTGGTCCATCCCTGGTCCACGATCAGTTCGAAGCCCATGACGTCCTCGTAGAAGGCCTGGATCGCGGGCATGTCCTTGTAGTAGAACCACACCACGGTCGCCTTGAAACCCAGTCCCGGAGGCACGTCGGACGCCCCTTCGGCGGGATAGATGGTCTCGGTCTCGTTCAGCACCGGGATCAGCATCTCGTTCTCGGCGTGTACGTTGAACCGCTCGAACTCCAGGAGATAGCCCTCAGGGTCGATGGCCACGAAGCCGTGATGGGGACGCCCCTCGACCGGGTTGTACGGGAAGCGCATCTCCACGTCCTGGTCCTTCATGTAGTCCCACCACTCGTCGAGCTGGTCCGTGATGAGGGCGATGGCGACGGTCTTGGGATCGCTGGCGCTGTGCATGCCCATCTCTTCGTCTACGAGCGTGATGAAAGAACTCGGCCCCACGCGGAGGATCTTGGCGAACCCGTAATCGGCCGCCACGGCGAAGCCCAGGGTGCGGGTGTAGAACGTCGTCGCCGCTTCCACGTCGGCGTAGTACAGGAAAACGTTGCTGGCCGTCATGCCGTATTCGTTCATCGGGTTCACGGGTGCGGACTCCTCTTCGGACGTTGCGGGCGCTTCAGCCGTTTCGGACTGAACGCACGCCGCGGCTATGAACGCCGCGCAGGCCAGCGCGGCGGTGATCTTGCGAATCATGATTCCTCCTTGCCGGGATTTACGGGTCGGGCGGGTACTGGCAGTTGTAATGGCAGACGCCGCAGGTAATATTCAGGTCCTGCAGCGCCGAGTCGGCCTCGATGGCGGATCCAGTCGCCGCGGCGGCGATGAGCGTCTCGGCGCGTATCTGGAAGTCGGAGGCGTAGAACCCGTACCTGGAGGAGTCGTACCGCGGCGGCATCGTCGAAACCACTTCCATGATTTCCTTGAGACTGGTCACGTCGGCCCCGATCGTCCCCAGCGAACCTTCCTCGACCGCCCTGGCGATGCCTTCGCAGAGCCGGGCGATCTCTCTCATGTGCTCCTGGCGGGCCTCCGTATTGGGATCAGGCGCTTCGACTTCGGCCGGTTCCGCTCCGTGGTCCTGGCTTTCTCCGCCGTCTTCGCCGCCGCAACCCGCCACGGCCCATCCGGCGATCAGGAAGCAGGCCAGCGCGGACGTCATGATCCGATTGAAAGGACGTTTCATGGGTGTTCCTCTTATTAAAAAGTATGGAGAAGCGTTACGAATGACAGAAGACCTGCGCTCAATCGAGATTCAGGCTGAATACTACCCCTATCCTGTCTCTGGCAATCATGGGTCCCATGGTCATAGCCTGTTGATTGCGCTTGTTTATTTCGATGGATGAAAGGGGCGCATCAATCATGGACCACAAGATGAAACCAAACGCCAAACCTGCTCCGACTCCACGCAGATGATCGTTGTCATCAAGATCGATTTCTTTGCCGGATACGAAGTTAAATTTGTTGTCTCTGGTTGCGTGGAAGTACATACCGATTCCGGTCGCAGCACCAAGGAACATGGCGGAACCCTTGCCGTACTGTTCGTTATAAAACTGCCCACTGCCTACAACAGCGGTCGATAACAAAAACGCTGCCCAGGGTTTCTTTTCGACCACTCTCTGCTTTGGAGGTGTATAGAAATCGTCAGGCGACGTTATCTGACCGCTGTCAAGCATCATCACCTCCGCCTGTTGGGCATAGACCGGTGAGATGACCGCGACAAGTAATAAAGTTCCGATAATGCGATACATATAATCTCCTTCCATGGTGGGATTCAACAACAAGGTAGGGGAGTTGGCGTTGAGGTCAATGAAAACTCCCCGTATGCAGATCGTTTGCTTCGCCACACGTCGTGCGCGGGGATCCGGGAAACGCGTATCGGCCGATCAAGTGCACTATGCACTGAAAGAGGCTATGATATGCCAAAATGACAGTCGTAGCCACCCAATATGCCAAATTGGCATATTCCGGTGAGAACCTGTGCTGCTGACGGTCTGAAATCCCCCGGAATCGTCGCGCCGGCACCCCGATTGCATCCCACACATGCCCGGAATCGCCGTGGCATGATGTTTGCGCCCTCCATATATGCATTACGGCACGAACTTTCGGTCCAAATGAAGCGTACAGGCCGGTTCGTGCGTATAACGGGGTAAGCAGCCTCGAGGGCGGCCGGTCGTCCGCCGACTTGGCGCACCACAGGGTGGTACGTGCAACCGGCTGACCGTCTCCCGTGCGGCCGGTCGTCTCTCGAAGCAGCTGTAAAGCAAAGGCAGGGAAAGCGAGGCACAAGCATGGCCGAGGTCAAGGCACTCCAGGAAATCCAGACGAACCTGCAGGAACACGCGGTGATCGAGTCCATCGCCGTGCTGCCCGTGCGCAACCTGGTCGTGTATCCCCACATGGCCGCCGCGCTGGTGGCCGACCGGCCGGGTTCCGTGAAGGCGCTGGACGAGGCGCTGCAGCAGGACAAGATGGTCCTGATCCTGGCGCAGCGGGACCCCGAGACGGACCGGCCGACACCGGCCGATCTCTACAAATTCGGAACACTGGTCCGTATCTACAAGACGATGAAACTGCCCGAAGACAGCCTCCACGCGGTCGTACACGGAGTCTCGCGCGCCCGGGTGCTGGAAGTGCTCGAAACCGAGCCGATCATGCGTGCCCGGACGGAACTTCAGGCTGAGGGGAAGAACGAGTCCATGGAAGGCAAGGCCCTGGCCCACAACCTGGCGGAGCAGTTCCAGCGCTTGATCGAACTGGTCCCGACCATGTCCGAGGAGTTGCGGATTCCCCTGCTCAACCTGGAGGATCAGCCCTCCAAGATGGCCGATTTCATCGCCTTCAACCTGAAGATCTCCCTCGAAGACCAGCAGGCCATGCTGGAATTGAGCGACGTCAAGGATCGGCTGAAGGCGCTGACGTTCCTGATCGCCCAGGAAGTCGAAGTGGCGGAGACGGGCAGCCGCATCCAGTCGCAGGTCGAGGACAAGATGGGCAAGGCCCAGCGCGAGTACTATCTCCGCGAGCAGATGAAGGCCATCCGGCGGGAACTCGGCGAAGACGGTGATGGTCAGGGCGAGGACCTGTCCGATCTGCGCGAGAAGATCGATGAGGCGGGCCTGCCGGAACTGGCCCGGGTGGAAGCGGAACGCGAGTTCCAGCGCCTGGAACGCATCCCGTCCATCTCGCCCGAGTATTCGACGCTGCGGACCTACCTCGAATGGCTGTCCGAACTGCCCTGGTCGGTCTCGTCGGAGGATCAGCTGGACATCGAGCGCGCCCGGGGGATCCTGGACGAAGACCACTACGGCCTGGAGAAGATCAAGGACCGCATCCTCGAACACCTGGCCGTGCGCAGCCTGAAACCGGACCTGAAGGGTTCCATCCTGTGCTTCGTCGGCCCGCCGGGGGTGGGCAAGACCTCGCTGGGCAAGTCCATCGCCCGTGCCCTGGGCCACCGGTTCGTGCGCATTTCGCTGGGCGGCGTGCACGACGAGGCGGAGATCAGGGGCCACCGCAGGACCTACGTCGGCGCCCTGCCCGGCCGCATCATCCAGAGCATCCGCAAGGCGGGGACCAACAACCCGGTCTTCATGCTGGACGAGATCGACAAGCTCGGCCGGGACTTCCGGGGAGACCCGTCCTCCGCGCTGCTCGAAGTGCTCGACCCGGAGCAGAACGACACCTTCACCGACCATTACATCGATCTGCCCTTCGACCTGTCCAACGTCATGTTCGTGACCACGGCCAACATGCTGGCCGGCATTCCGGAGCCGTTGCGCGACCGCATGGAGGTCATCGAGCTGTCGGGCTACACGGAAGAGGAGAAGATCGAGATCGCCCGGCGCTACCTCGTCCCGCGGGAACTGGAGACGCACGGGCTGTCCACCGAGGACGTGGTTTTCGACGGCCGGGCGATCGGCCGGATCATTGCCGACTACACCCGGGAGGCGGGCCTGCGCAACCTGGAGCGCAAGATCCGCACGGTGGTCCGCAAGTCGGCCCGTTCGGTCGCCGAAGGGCAGGCGCCTCCGTTCCGGGTGTCCGAAGACGACCTTCACCAGTACCTGGGACCGCCGGAATACTTCTCGGAGACCGCGGAGCGCACCGGCGAACCCGGCGTGGCGATCGGACTGGTGTGGACCCCTGCCGGCGGCGAGATCATGTTTGTGGAAGCCAGCAAGATGTCCGGCGGCAAGGGATTGACCCTCACGGGCCAGCTGGGCGACGTGATGCAGGAATCCGCCCGGGCCGCCCTGACGTACGTGCGGTCGCACGCCGCGGACTGGCAGATCGACCCCGCGTTCTTCGGCGCGAACGACATCCATATCCATCTGCCCGTGGGCGCCATTCCCAAGGACGGACCCTCCGCGGGGGTGGCGCTCGTCACAGTGCTCACCTCCCTGTTCACGGGCCGGCCCGTGCGGAACGACCTGGCCATGACCGGCGAGGTCACCCTCCGCGGGAAGGTCATGCCCGTGGGCGGCATCAAGGAGAAGGTCCTCGGTGCGATGCGGGCCGGGATCACTACCATCATCCTGCCCCGCCGGAACGAGAAAGACCTGGACGACGTGCCCGCGGCCGTCAAGGAGAAGCTCGGATTCTGCCTGGTCGACCATATCGACCAGGTCCTGGAACTGGCGCTCATGGACGGACCGGTCGAAGACGAGCCCGTCGACGATGAACCCGTTGATGCTGAGCCCGTCGACGCGCCGGAAAGCGACGAGGCGTGGGCGGAAAGCCTGGAAGGCGGCGTGACGGTTGCGCCCCGGGACGCGAATCTGAACTGAGGTAATCGATTGACGCCGGGACGCGCGCCCGGTATTATGCATAGTTGGATCAAGTAGGGTTCAGCCAGTAAAAAGGGAGATCGAGCATGAAGGTGAAAAGGAAGTTCGGTAGCCTGGCCGCCGCGGCGTTGCTCGTCACGGGCATGGTGCTCGGGGCACTGTTCATTTCCAACTGGGACGCATCCGTCGCAGAACGGGACGTATACAGATCGATCACGCCGGTGGTGGCGGCGGACCAGCGATCACTCGAGGAATTCAGCGAGACCTTTGCTACGATAGCCGAGCGGGTGAAGCCATCGGTGGTGCTGATTAAAAGTCAACGCGTCGCACGTCAGACACAGCAGCGGTTCTGGAGTCCCTGGGAGGAGTTTTTCGGCGGTGGTCAGCCGCGGAACGACCAGCCCCGGCAATTCAGGGGCGTAGGTTCCGGGGTCATCGTGTCGGAGGACGGCTATATCCTGACGAACAACCACGTGGTGGAAAACGCAGACGAACTGAAGGTCCAGCTGTCTGACGAGCGCGAGGTGAATGCTGAAGTCATCGGACTGGATCCCAGGACGGACCTGGCCGTCATCAAGGTCGAATTCGACGATCTTCCCGCGCTGGCCTTCGGCGATTCGGAGAAGCTGCGCGTGGGCGAATGGGTCATGGCCGTAGGCAATCCCTTCGGGCTGAACCACAGCGTCACCGCGGGAATCGTCAGCGCCAAGGGCCGGGGTCGGGTACTGCCGGCGCGGCCGAACGAGGTCACTTACGAGAACTTCATACAGACGGACGCCGCCATCAACCCCGGGAACAGCGGCGGTGCCCTGGTGGACATGGAAGGCAATCTCATGGGCATCAACACGGCCATCTATACCCGGACGGGCGGTTACCAGGGCATCGGGTTTGCCGTTCCGGCGAACATGGCCCGCAACATCATGACCCGGCTGGTCGAGGACGGACGTGTTACGCGCGGTTACCTGGGTGTAATGATCAACAACCTCGATGAGGTCGTGGCGGAGTCCATGGGACTTGAAAACACGGACGGGGTGCTTATCGAAGGAATCAGGGACGACGGCCCGGCGAAAGATACCGATCTTCAGCGGGAGGACGTGGTCGTCGCGCTGAACGGCGAGAGCGTGGAGGATACGGACGATCTGCGGTACCGCATTGCCGACATCGCGCCGGGCACGGAAGTGGTACTCGAGGTGATCCGGGACGGAGCGCCGATGACCATCAATATTGAACTGGGCGAGTTGCCCGGTGACGAGGCCACGAGCACAGCATCGAGGGGGGAACCTCAAAGGAGCCCCGCGTCCAATCTCGGCATAGACGTAATGGATGTTTCCCGTCAGTGGTCCAGGTTCTACGAGCAGGGATCCGGCGTGGTGATCGCCGAGGTGCGTTCGGGCAGCGTGGCCGAGGACAAGGAACTCCGGCGGGGCGACCTGATCCGCGAGGTGAACGGCGATCCGGTGTCCAGCGTCCAGGAATTCCTCGGAATCGTCCGGCAGTTTGAAGCCGGCCAGGCCATCCGCTTCAGGATTCAGCGCGGCGACGCACAATTCCTGGTGGGGCTGCGGATACCCGAAGAATAACATTTAGTACGAACGCGAGACGCTGAAGCCGCATCCGGCACACCGCCGCGCGTTCGGTACACCGTCGCGCGTCCAGCACACCGGCACGCGTCCGGCTTCCAGGAACATCGTTTAACTCATCAGAAAACGCGGAGCGCCATCCGCGTTTTCTTCATAATGGGCTATTGGGCCGAAAGGTATCGGGTACCCGCATCGATACGGCCCGGGTACGTACTTCCAGATGAATGCTCCCGTCGCGCTCGTCATCCTGGACGGCTGGGGCATCGCCCCCCGCGGCGATGCCAACGCCGTCCTGCTGGCGGAGACACCGAACTTCGACAGGCTGTGGCAGCAGTATCCCCAAACCTTGCTGAGCGCATCGGGCGAGGACGTCGGTCTTCCGCCCGGGATCATGGGAAATTCGGAAGTCGGCCACCTCAACCTGGGCGCCGGACGGGTGGTCCGCCAGGAAGTCAGCCGGATCAACGAGGCCATCGACGACGGCTCATTCTTCGAAAACGCCGCGCTCGTCGAGATCCTGGAACGGCTTCGGGGTACGGAAGGCCGGCTGCACCTGCTGGGACTCACCTCGGACGGACTGGTCCACAGCGCCGAAAAGCATTACCTGGCGCTGCTCGAAATGGCCCGTCGCCGGGAACTGACCGGCGATCGCGTCCTGCTGCACGCCATCCTGGACGGCCGTGATACATCGCCCCGGAGCGCGCCGGGCTATCTCGAGACGCTGCAGGCGGCCATCGAGCGACTCGGCGTAGGCCGCATCGCCACCGTGACCGGGCGATACTACGCCATGGACCGGGACAACCGGTGGGAGCGGGTGCGCAGGGCCTACGAACTCTTTACCGAAGGGATAGGGTACCGGACAGGCACCGCGGCGGAAGCCGTTCAAGCGGCGTACGATCGGGGCGAAACGGACGAGTTCGTATCGCCCACCGTGATCGCGCCGGCAGCGTACGGCCCGGCCAGCCCCGGCGGTGTAATCTCGGACGGCGACGCGGTGATCATCTTCAATTTCCGGGCCGACCGGGGGCGCCAGATCGTCCGGGCCTTCATCGAAAAGGATTTCGACGGTTTCGACCGCGGGGACGTTCCGGACGTACGCATCGCCACCATGACGCCATACGATGCGCGTTTCGATGTGACCTGCGCCTTTCGTCCGCCGGAACGCATGCGCGGAATCCTGGGAGAAACGATCAGCCTGGCCGGCCGGCATCAGCTGCGCGTGGCGGAAACGGAAAAGTACCCTCACGTCACCTATTTCTTCAACGGCGGCGATGAACGGCCCTTCGAAGGCGAGGACCGGATCCTGGTCCCCTCGCCGCGGGACGTGGCCACTTACGATGAGAAGCCCGAAATGAGCGCGCCAGAGGTCGCGGCCCGGGTGGCCGATGCCCTGCGCGGCGGGGAGTACGGTTTCGTGCTGGTGAATTTCGCCAATCCGGACATGGTGGGCCACACGGGTTCGCTCCCGGCGGCGATCACGGCCGTGGAGACGGTTGACCGGTGCCTGGGAGAGGTGATGGACGCGGTCCGCTCGGCCGGTGGCGGGGCGATCGTGACAGCGGACCACGGCAATGCGGAGATGATGGTCGACCCCGCCACCTCCGCGCCCCATACGGCGCACACGACGAATCCCGTACCGCTCATACTCGTGGACGATAAACGGGAACACGGACTGTTGCGCACCGGCGGGCGGCTGGCGGACGTGGCGCCGACCGTGCTGTCCATGATGGGTATCTCCTGTCCGGAATCGATGTCGGGCACGGACCTGGCGGCTCCGAACGGTCTGGCCGGAAGCACGGAGCGGGCATGAAGCGCGACCTGGTCATAGGCGTGGACCTGGGTGGGACCAACGTCAACAGCGCCGTCGTGGATGAAGGCGGCCGCATATCCCACCGGGCATGGCAGTCCATATCGGGCAGCCGCACCGCCGGGGAGGTGATCGACCGCCTGGTGGCCTGCGTCGAGACGACCATGGATTCCTGCGGCAGGGACCGCGTGTCAGGCGTGGGCGTGGGCACGCCCGGGTTGATCCCCGAGGATTCGGGTACCGTGGTCTACGCGCCGAACGTGCCGGAATGGGTGGATCTCCCGCTCCAGTCGCTGCTCCACGAACGCCTGGGGCTTCCGGTGGCGATCGAGAACGACGCCAACGCGGCGGCCATCGGGGAGCACTGGGTCGGAGGTGCCGCCGGTTACGCCAATATCGTATGCATCACCCTCGGGACGGGCGTCGGCGGCGCGATCATCATGAACCATGAAGTCTGGCGCGGTTCCAACGGCGCGGGCGGCGAGATCGGCCATATGACCGTCGTGGAAAACGGCAGAATGTGCGGCTGCGGCGCGCCGGGGTGCCTGGAAGCCTATGCCTCGGCGACGGCCATCGCCGAACAGGCGCGGGAACTGCTGCGGGACGGGCGGACGAGCGTATTGACGGAACTGGCCGGCGGCGACTCCGGCCGCATCGATGCCGCCATGATCGCCGAGGCGGCCGACCGGGGCGATGAGACGGCGCGCGAGGTGATGCACCGGTCCGCCACGCTCCTGGGCACGGCCGTCTCCAGTCTCACCAACCTGCTGAATCCCGAACTGATCGTCATTGGCGGGGGCGTCATCAAGGCGGGCGATCTGATCTTCGGCCCCATCCGCGCGGAGGTGGCGCGGCGCGCGTACAAGTGGTCCGCCAGCATCCTCGAAATCGGGCCTGCCAGACTAGGCGACGACGCCGGCATCATCGGTGCCGCGCGTCACTTCATGCTGACCCGCACGACGTAACTTTAGTAATTCAAACGGTTGTTTGTGCTAGGCAATACAAGGCAGGCTGGGACTATTCGCTGGCCCTGGACGAAACGCCGGACTCAACGATCTCCTTATGGGTCCGCAAGATCAGTTCCAGCGCGTTGACCACGGATTCCAGTTGCTCCTGATCCCACTTTCCGGCAACCCTCAGTGCCGCCTCCCGGGCGACACGCCAGAACCGCTCCGTGGCTTTCTGTCCCTCTTCCGTCAATTCGCAGATGACCACTCTTCGGTCGTCGGGATCCTTGGTCCGGACCACCAGGCTTTTTTTCTCCAGGCGGTCCACGATCGATGTCGTTGCGGCCAGCGTGTTCTTCAGATAGTAGGAGATCATCCCCATCCGCATGGAACCCATCTGCTTCAGCATGACCAGGGTATTGAACTGGGAAATCGAGAGGTCCATCCCCTGCCATTCATGCAAACGCCCGCTGTACATGATCCGGTTGATTTCTTCCACGGATTTCAGGTAGCGGTCTGAGATATCCTGCGTGCGTTCGTTGTTCAAATCGGTCACCAGGTGTAAAGCGAGCGGTTCGTAAGGCAACTTTTCTGCGAGATCGAAAGATTCCGTTTCTTAAGCAATCACCCCGGGAACGGTCGACCCTGACCGAAAGGCGAATGT
>VXWP01000050.1 GCA_009835325.1 Gemmatimonadota bacterium
ACTCGCTGCTGGATATTCCCTCGACGGCGGAGGCCGCCGCCAGATCCTGGGAACGCCTGTGCAGTTGGGCGATACCACTTGACGCCGAGGCGTGGAACGAATCCGAAGACGCCCGGGCTTTCCTGGACTGGGCGCGGGCGTTCCATGCACGCTTCCAACGCAACGGCTGGATTTCGAACGCCGAATTACCTGCGTCGGTCGCGGATCTCATCGACCAGGGCGCGGCACCGGTGCCCGAGGAGATCGAATTCGCGGGATTCCCCGAGCTATCGCCGGTGCAGAAACACCTGATCGACGCTCTTGCACGCCGGGGCGTGAAGGTCCGGGAGCGCGCTCGAACCGAGGAAGCCGGCGATGCCGTGCGCGTGGGCTTCGCCGATGCCGGCCGGGAGATCCGCGCCGCCGCCGAATGGGCGCGCCATTGCCTGGAAAGCGATCCGGACGCGCACGACCCGGCGTACCGGATCGGCATCGTCGTGACCGATCTGAACCAGCAAAGAGACGATATCGAGCGTGTATTCGGCGAAGTGATGCACCCTCGGAATCGGCTCCGGCCGGACCTCGACCCGTCGCGGTGCTTTAACATCTACCTCGGACGTACGCTCGATGAATATCCCGTCATTCAGACGGCGTTCCTGTTTCTTGGTATCGACCCCGGGGATCTCTCCGTCGAACGCGCCGGCCGCGTGCTGCGATCCCCGTTTCTACCCGCGGCCGCTGAAGAGTTGACCCGTCGCGCCTTGCTGGACGCGGAACTACGCGCCGGCGGCGCACCGGACGTGTCCTTTGCGGATGTAATCAGGCTGGCTCGGAAACGAAGGGGCGCGGACCGGTGTCCCAGACTTGAGACACTCCTCGAGACCTGGTCGGAAACGTACAGGACTCTTCAGACTTCGCGGCTGCCCAGTGATTGGGCGCCGGTCCTTTCCGCGTTCCTTCGCGACATCGGATGGCCGGGAGACCGCACGCTCGACAGCATCGAATACCAGACCCTTACAACCTGGTGCAAATCGCTTACCAATCTGGCCAACCTGGACGACGTGTTCGGGCGCGTTCCACTTCACGGCGCAGTGGACGCACTGAGGAACCTGGCCTCGGCCCAGCAGTTTCAACCGGAATCCGTGCCGGCCCCTGTCCAGATTCTGGGTGTATTGGAAAGCTACGGCTTTCGTTTCGACCGGCTTTGGTTAATGGGCCTGCATGACGGCGCCTGGCCGGCCGATCCCGCGCCGGACCCGTTCATTCCGGTACGCCTTCAACGCCGTTACGGCCTGCCCAGGTCGTCGCCGAACAGGGAACTCGAGACCACCCTGATGCACACCTCAAGCTTACTCTCATCCTCGCCATCCGTCGTCGTCAGCTATCCCGAGCGGGAAGAGGATGCGGACCTGGCCGTCAGTCCGCTCGTCCGTATGCTGCCCGAAACCTCGGCCGCCGACCTGGGGATCCCGCCGCCACCCGGCGACGAAGAAAGAATCCCCGGCGCTTCCGCGCTGGAAGAGTTGGACGACCACTTCGGACCGGCGTGCGATGATGTGGCGCTCAGGGGCGGGACCTTCCTGTTCAAGCTCCAGGCGGCCTGCCCGTTCAAGGCCTTTGCCGAACTGCGGCTCGGCGCCAGGGCGCTGGAGGAGCCCGAGCCCGGACTGAACGCCCTTGACCGGGGAAGGCTCCTGCACCGCGTGCTCAAACGGGTCTGGGCACGGCTGAAGTCTCAAGGGCACCTGCTCGCAGTGACGGAAGAAGGGCTGGCGGACCTGGTACGCGGGCACGTCGAACCCGAGGTCCGGAGGATACTGGGTGGCCGGTTTGCGCGCAATACCCGTCTTGTGGAAATCGAGCAGGCCAGGCTGGTGCGCATCATCGGTGAATGGATGGAGCTGGAACGGCAGCGGAAACCATTCATGGTGGTCGACCAGGAGGAGATTCGGACGGTCGAAGTCGGCGGCATCGAGGTGAAAATCCGGGTGGACCGTGTGGACCGCCTGGAAGACGGGAAGCTGGTCATCCTGGACTACAAGTCCGGGGAATGCGGGCCCTCCGACTGGACGGGCGCGAGACCGGACGAACCCCAGTTGCCCATTTACGCCGTTACCACGGAAGCCGAGGTGGCGAGCGTCCTGTTCGCAAAGCTGCGGACGGGTGAGCTGGGGTTCAGGGGGCTGGCCGAATCCCCGGATATTGTGCCGGGGGTCCGAGTACCGGAAAAGCAGCCGCCGATTGCGCAGGCCATAAGCGGCTGGAGGACGGTACTGGATGATCTCGGCCGCGATTTCCGGAAGGGTCGGGCGCACGTGGATCCCAAGGACCCCGCAAAGACCTGCCGGTACTGTGCACTGCCGTCCCTGTGCCGAATCAGCCAGGGGACGGTGGAACTATACGAACCGGAGGAAGTGGAGGAAACGGAGCGACCGCAGGTAGGGGATGAACAGGAGATACCGGAGGACGATCGTGGTTGAACCGGTAGCGGACCAGCAGCAACGTCTAGAGGCGCTCGATACGGCCCGGTCGTTCATCGTCCAGGCGCCCGCGGGATCCGGCAAGACCGAATTGCTGATCCAGCGGTTCCTGGCCTTGCTGGCCCGGGTAGACCGGCCGGAGGCGGTCGTGGCCATTACCTTTACCCGCAAGGCGGCCGCGGAGATGCGCCATCGCATCGTCGCGGCCCTGGGAAGCGCCGCCGGACCACGGCCCACGACGCCACACGAAGCCCATACCTGGAAGCTCGCGCGGGAAGCCGTTTCCCGTAACGACCGGCTGGGCTGGCGGCTGGCCGAGCATCCGGCGCGGATGCGCATCCAGACGATCGATTCGCTCTGCGCCATGCTGGTGCGCAGGATGCCCTGGGTCTCCCGCATGGGTGCGGCGCGCCGGCCGGTGGATGACGCGGGACACCTGTACGCGCGCGCGGCCCGGCGGACAGTGTCCATGCTGGATGCCGAAGGGGCGCCGGCGGACGTGACCGGTGCTGTGGCCGTGCTGCTTGCCCACCTGGATAACCATTTCGGAAGAGTCGAGCAGCTGCTGAGCGTCATGCTGGGCACCAGGGACCAGTGGATGCGGCACGTGGTCCATCGTAGTCCCAGCGATGTGTTGCAGGAAGCCCCGGCGCCCCCCGGACCTGAAGCGCTGCGTGCCCACCTGGAGGCCTCTCTACGTGAGGTTGTCGAAAGCAATCTTACAGCGGTCCGGGCCGGGTTCCCGGAGCTCTTCAGGGACGAAACCGCCGCGCTCGCCCGTTTCGCGGCATCGAACCTGCGTGCGGGGAACCGGGCGAGTGCGATCGACGCGTGTCACGAGATGACCGGGTTTCCGGGTTCGGATGCCGAGTCGCTCCCCTCCTGGGTCGGTATCGCGGAGATGCTCTTGACCGGCCAGGGAACCCGTCGCCGGTCGCTGAACGTCAACCAGGGATTCCCGGCGACCGATGCCGGCCGTGACGCCAAAGAACTGCTTGCCCGCATCGACCTTGACCCGGAAACCACCGAATCGCTGCACGCATTGCGCACACTGCCCCCTCCGCGTTTCGATGAAAGGCAGTGGGACGTCCTGAACGCGCTGATGCTACTGCTTCCCATGGCGGTGGAGCAGCTCAGGCTCGTCTTTCGGGAGGAAGGATGCGTCGACTTCACGGAGATCGGCATCGGCGCGCGGGCGGCCCTGGGTCCGGACGAGTCACCCACCGACCTGGCCCGAAGCCTGGACGATCGCATCACGCACCTGCTCATCGACGAGTTCCAGGACACCTCCCAGAGTCAGTACGGCCTGCTCACCCGCCTGATCAGGGACTGGCGCCCGGATGATGGCCGGACGCTGTTCCTGGTGGGCGACCCCATGCAGTCGATCTACGGTTTTCGCGAAGCGGAGGTGGGGCTTTTCCTTCAGGCCCGGAAAAACGGGGTAGGCGCCGTCAACCCGGTCCCTCTCGCGCTTTCGGTGAACTTCCGCTCGCATCCACCCGTCGTAAATTGGGTCAACCGCGTGTTGCGCGACGCATTCCCCCTGAGCGAGGACTTCCTCTCGGGTGCCGTGACCTATGAGCCCTCCGAGGCGTTCAAGGCCGACCATCCCGACAGTTGCGTACGCTTCCATCCCTTCCTCGACCGCGAACAGGAGACCGAAGCCGAACGCGTCGTCGAGATTATCTCCGACGCGCAGGCGCGCCGACCGGACGAGACCATCGCCGTGCTGGTCCATGCCCGCAGTCATCTGGCCGGTATCGTTTCCGCCCTGAGAAGGAACGGGGTGAGATTCCGCGCCGTGGAGATCGACGCCCTGGGGGACCGTCCCGTGGTGCGGGACCTGCTCGCGCTCACGCGGGCGCTCCTGCATCCCGGCGACCGGGTGGCCTGGCTGGCCATCCTGCGCGCGCCGTGGTGCGGCCTCACGTTGACGGACCTCGAGGCCCTTGCCGGAGTCAACGCCCCGTTCACGGTATGGGATCTTCTTCAGGATCCCGCGCGGCGGGAGCGGCTGTCACAGGACGCACGATCCAGGATTGACCGCATAATGCCCGTACTCGCCGATGCCTTCGCTCTCCGCGCCAGGCTGCCCATCCGCCGGCTGGTGGAAGGCGTCTGGTCCACGCTGGGTGGCCCGGCCTGCCTGGAGACCCGGACCGAACGCGAAGACGCTACCGCTTTTCTCGATCTCCTGGAACGGGTTCAGGACGGCCTGGGGATCCCGGACGAGAAGGCCTTCGCCGATGACGTCGCGCGCCTTTTCGCGCCTTCCGATATCGAAGCCGCCGGGGACGTGCAGCTGCTGACCATTCACCGGGCCAAGGGGCTGGAGTTCGATACGGTCATCCTGCCCGGCCTGGGCCGCCTTCCCCGATCGGAGGACCCGAGGTTGCTGATGTGGCACGAATACGCCCGCGGCAGGCAGTCCCGCCTCCTACTGGCGCCTATTCGGGCTACCGGCGGCGAAAAGGACCCACTCTACGCTTACCTTGCCCGCATTGAAACACAAAAACGCGAGAACGAAAGGACCCGGCTGCTCTATGTGGCCGCCACCCGGGCCCGGAAATGCCTGCATCTGCTCGGGCACGCCGTACCCGATCCGGAGAACGAATCCCTGAAGACACCGAGTTCACGGACGCTGCTGGCAAGAATCTGGCACGCGGTGGAGCCGGAGTTCATGGAAGCGCTGAAGGACTACGAAGGAAAAAATCCGGAAGGCGACACGGCCGTGGCGAAGTCCCGGGGAGTGCCGCTCCGACGTCTGGTTGCGGGCTGGACGCCCGGACCGCTGCCCGAAGACATCGACTTCAAACCGCTCTACGATCCGTCGGATCCCGATGGCGAAGAGCCGGGACATCCCACCTTCGAGTGGGTAACCGAACTTCAGCGGCGGGTTGGCATCGTCGTGCACCGGATGCTGCAGCGCATGTACGCACCGGATCTTCTGGACTTCAGCGAGGAAAGGCTTCGATCAGCGCTTCGCCAGGAAGGGCTGGCCGGCAATAAGCTGGACGAGGCGGTTTCCCGGGCGCTTTCCGCCCTGGGGAACATTGTTGCCGACGAAAGGGGACGCTGGATTCTGTCCAGGCACGCCCACGACGAAAGAGAACTCGCCCTTACCACGGTCCTCAACGGCCGGCCCCGACAGTACGTCGTGGACCGGACTTTCGTCTTCGAAGGCAGGCGCTGGATCATCGACTACAAGACCAGCGCCCATACCGGCGGAGATCTCGAGGGCTTTCTGGATAACGAACAGCAGCGGTACCGAAGCCAGTTGGAGGGCTACGCGGGCGTCATGCAGTCGCTGGAATCCGGGCCGGTCAACCTGGGCCTGTATTTCCCGATGCTGCAGGGATGGCGGTCCTGGACGTACCTGGGTAACCCGCGCTGAACACCCCGCACGACCGGTTCGTGCGGTCGTATCGAAACCTCTAAGGACACCATGCCTGATCACACTTTCCCGCTGATCGAAGTCCTGGGCAGCAGCTACGAGATGGGCTATCAGCACGGCGCGCAGGCCGCCGGTCTCGTCCAGCGGTACCTGCGATGGATCGAGCGGTTGACCGGGATGTCCCGGGATGCGCTGTGCCGGAACGCCATGGGTTTCTGGCCGCTGATGGAGCGCCTGAGTCCGGCCTTCTCGGAAGAAGTGCGAGGGCTGGCGGCGGGTGCGGGCATCAGCCTGGAAGAAGCGGTCCTTTGCCAGGCCCGCGCCGAGGCCGCTCAGCAGCCGGTCGGAGCCTGCACCGCCTTCGCGCTGACAAGGTCGGCCACGGCCGACGGGAACACGCTGGCGGGACAGAACCAGGACCTCGAGCCGGAATACGCCGACGTCGCGCTGTTGTTACGGGTAAGACCCGGCGACGGCCGGCCCCGGGCGTTGATGTTCACCTTTGCCGGCCAGCTGGGTTATTCCGGAATGAACGAGCACGGCGTGGCCCATTTCGCCAATGCCCTCTATGGGTGTACCTGGAGGATGGGACTGCCCCATTATCCGATCAAGCGCCTGGTCCTGGAGCAGCGGACGGTCGAAGACTGCGTGGAGCTTCTTTCCAGGCACCGCACCTGTTCGGCCGCCAACCTGGTGTTGTGCGACGGACAGGGACACATCGATACCGTGGAAATACGGCCCGAGGGGATTGCCCGGTACCGGGACGCCCATCCGGACGCCTGCCTGCACACCAACCACTACCTGACCCCCGCGTTCGCCGGTCACGAAACCGGATTCCTGCCGGATTCGTGTCCCCGGCTGGACCGTATCCGGAGACTCGTCCAGGCACGTTGGGGGACGATCACCGTCGAAACGATCAAGGAAATCCTGGCCGATCACGAAAACGATCCCGGCGGAATCTGCCGGCACGGCGCGGTCGGGATGCACTCGATTTCAGGGTATATCGCCGAACCCGAAAAACGACTGCTTCACGTGAGACGCGGCCACGGCTGTCTGGGCACGTGGCAGGCGTACGAAGTGTGAGGAACCTGCAATCACGCATCGGCGCTGCCGGGTGCGTGATAGGCCCGGTACGCTCCGTCCTTCAACACCGGTACGCAACGGCTCGCGTCCAAAGCCGCGGCAAGCCGCACATCCTCCGGGAATCCCCTTCCGATCAACTCTTTGCCGGAACCCGAACCAAGAAGGACTGATTCCAGGTCGTCCCTGAACGCCTCGAAAACCCGGGCGGCGGTTTCGGCTTCCGGCGAGCGGGTGCCTTCCAGCCCATGAATGACGGCCCCCGCGCCGATCAGGTCCTCGATCGCGGGCCTGAGGGTCTGCTGTTGCTTCCAGCGTTCCCCCGCGGGGATGATACTGACACCGGTCTCGTACTGCCGCAGTACGCCGGCAAGGGCCGTTGCGTTCCGGAGACAGCCGGCGAACGTGGGAATATCGCCGGTCGACAGGGACAGCGTCGATCCGTTGGGAGAGGGCAGAACAAGCGCAGTGCCGGCGGGTATGTCCACCAGGGAGGAAGGGGAGAGTGAAAAACCGCCCCCTTCGAATGCCCGGGTGGCATTGGCCAACTGGGCATTCAGGGACCTGGCGTAGGCCGCCGCAGAACGGTCCTTGCTACGGAACGGGTAGACCAGCGCGCCGTTTCCCGCGGCAATGTCCACACTGGTGGTAAACGACAGGACGTCGACGATGACCACGGCCCGGCTGACGGGCAGCAGTTCCTGAAGCCCCTCCATGCCCCACTCGCACCGGATATCGAACGAACCCTGGTCATAGTACATCGAAAGCTCGCGGTCAACTTGGCCGGCATGGTCAGCCTGGCCGGCATGGTCAGCCTGGCTGGCCTATGCGCTCGACTGTTCTTCGCGCGGAATGTTGCGTAGATACCGGTTCAACTTGTGGGTCTCGTAACGAAAGTCGTCGATGTGCCTGGCGATCGTCGACAACAGAATGACCACCTCGTGCAGTTCGCCACGCAGTTCATTCAGTATTTCGCAGGTCTCTTGCGCTTCCGTGTTTCGCATGAATACTCTCCCGATTCGGTGCGGACTGGTCTTAAGGAACGGGTGCGTGCAGGAACGGCAACCGGTGCGGAAGCCGGGATGCCATCATTAAACAGGATGTATAGTTACTATATAGTTTATTATTATTTCAAGCGGAAGTTTAATTCACTTTTTTTGTTACAACATGGGAAGATGATCCAGGTCCGGCC
>VXWP01000051.1 GCA_009835325.1 Gemmatimonadota bacterium
GTACCGGCCTCGCCGGCCTCGCCGGCCTCGCCGGCCACGCCGGCCTCGCCGGCCTCGCCCGCCTCGCTGAACGAGCCTTCGACGTATTCCTGGAAGGACTTGTTCTTATAGTCCCGCTGGATCATCCGGCCGCTCGGGGTGTAGTATCTGGCGGTCGTCAGCTTGAGCGCGGAACCGTCCGTCAGGTGAGGCTCCGCGAAGAGGGTCTGAACGAGGCCCTTGCCAAAGCTGCGGGTTCCGGCGATTACGCCCCGGTCCCAGTCCTGGACGGCGCCCGCCACGATTTCGGAAGCGGAGGCGGAGCGGTGGTCCAGCAGGATCACCAGCGGCATTTCCCGGTGGTTTACGCCGCTTATCGATTTGAAGGTCTGGTTTGAGCTCCGGTTCCTTCCCATGGTCTTGACGATTACGCGGCCTTCGGGTATGAACTTGCTGGACACTTCGACCGCCTGGTCCAGGTATCCTCCTGAATTGCCTCTCAAGTCGAGAATCAGCCGTTCCATGCCTTCTTGCTGAAGCCTGTCCAGGGCGGTCTCCAGTTCACGGGAAGTGGTCTTGGCGAACCGGATCAACTGGATGTATCCCGTCCGGTCTTCCAGCATGAAGGACGTCCTGACACTGCGAATGGGGATGCTGTCCCGGGTAATCGTCACGTCGAACCGCTCGTCGACACCGGGCCGTTCGATGGTTACGTCCACCCTGGTTCCCTTCTCCCCGCGCAGCTTCTGCCTCACCTCGTCGTGCTTGATGCCGATCGCCGATTCACCGTCGATCCGGACGATTCGGTCTCCGGACTGCAGGCCGACGGCTTCCGACGGCGATTCGTCGATCACGGAAATCACGTACAGAAACCCATCCAATACGTCGAACTCGATCCCGATACCGTAGAACTTCCCGCTGAAGCGCTCGCCCATTTCGGCGAAGCTCTCCTTGCTCAGGAAGCTGGAATGGGGGTCGAGCACCTCGAGCATGCCGTCGATCGCGGCGTAGATCAACTCGCCTGGCTGGACTTCCTCCACGTAGTTGTCGTTGACCAGGTTGAGCACGCCCATCAGCAGCCTCGTGCTCGAGAAGATGTTGTCCGCCGCATGGATCGTCCTGTCGGCCGCACTGCCGAGCAGGAACGACCCGACCGCGACGAAGACCAGCAGGATGGCGTATTTCGGTTTCTTCAGGGTCGACATATGGCCAGACTCCTTCGTCCCGGTCTTCCGCCCGGGATTCGACCAGGTTCGTGCAGTAAACGACCTTCAGGTTGCATGCCAGGCGAGGTCGCCAGTTGATATTAAAGTAACTAAGTAATACTAAAGCAGGGATGTACCATGTCAACGGTTTTCGAGGCGCGCGGCGATGGTGTTTTTAGTGTTCACGCCTTGACAATCCCCCTGTGTTTCTTTAACTTTTCCGATCTCGCTGATCATCATCTTATTGAGGGTCCGGGTGGATTCCATGCGGTCCCGCGGTCATCCCCGATTGTGACGAATCAGGCACAGCGTATCCATTATACAATATGAACGCCAACGCCATTTCATTGGTTTCACCGTCCACCCCATCGGAACGCAGACGGACACGGGCGGATCACATTCAATCGCGTGAGGATCCTATTCAGTTTCGACTGACGGGTGGTATGGATTTGATGTTCACGGGCCCGCCGCCCCGTAAATCGGAGGCGCCATGAACGTTCTTGTCGTCGGCAAGGGAGGAAGAGAGCACTCGCTGGCCTGGGCGCTTCGCAGGTCGGCCCTCGTGGAAGACCTGTACGCCGCACCGGGCAATCCGGGAATCGCAGCGCTTGGAGACTGCGTCGCCATCGCACCGGAAGACCCGCGCGGGATCGCCGTTTTTGCCCGCGAAAACGGGGTGGACCTGGTGGTGGTGGGACCTGACGGCGCACTGGAAGCCGGCGTGGTCGACGCGGTGGAAAGCATGGGGATACGGGCCTTCGGTCCGACACGGGCGGCCGCCGAAATCGAATGGAGCAAGGTGTTCGCCAAGCGGATGATGCGGGAGGAGGGCATTCCCACGGCCGCGTTCGCAGTGTTTTCGGACGTGGACGCGGCGCGGACGTACGTGAACGAACAGGGTGCGCCGATCGTGATCAAAGCCGACGGCCTGGCCGCCGGCAAGGGCGCGCTGGTATGCCGGACTGTCGAAGAAGCCATGAAGGCCCTTGACGTGGTGATGACCGACAGGATGTTCGGCGATGCGGGCCGGAACGTGGTCGTGGAGGCCTTCATGGAAGGCGAGGAGGCGTCCGTATTCGCGTTGACCGATGGCGAACGGGTCCTTCCGCTGGTCCCGTCGCAGGATCACAAGCCCATCCATGACGGCGATACGGGGCCCAACACCGGGGGCATGGGCGCTTACGCACCGGCGCCGGTCATCGATGAGGGCGCGATGCGGGACATCCTGGAACGGATCATCGAACCCGCGGTTCGTGGCATGAAAACACGCGGACGGCCTTTCAGAGGGGTGTTGTACTGCGGTATCATGATGACCGGTCAGGGCCCAATGGTCGTGGAGTTCAACAGCCGATTCGGCGATCCCGAGGCCCAGGTCATCCTGCCGCTCCTCGAAGACGATTTCGCGGAACTGGCGGTCGGGATCAGCGAGGGCAGGATGCCGGCCCGGCCCCTGACCTGGAAGCGGAAGGCCGCGACCTGCGTGGTGGTAGCCTCCGGTGGATATCCCGGCGAATACGAGAAAGGGATGGAGATAAGCGGGCTGGACCGGTTGGACGCGATGGACGATGTTTTCGCCTTTCATGCCGATACGGCCAGTCGGGACGGAAAACTGGTGACCAACGGCGGCAGGATCGTTGGCGTGACGGCCCTGGCCGACGATCTCGCGGGTTCCATCGACCGGGCCTACGAGGCGGTGGACCGGGTTCGGTTCGAGAACCGGTATTTCCGCAGAGACATCGGCCAAAAGGGCCTGCGCAGGATCGATCGATCGGATTCGAAACCATGAAGGTGTTGGCTGTCGATCCGGAGCGGCCGGACGGTACCGCACTGAAGGAGGCCGCGGGCATAGTCCGCGCCGGGGGCCTCGTGGCTTTTCCGACCGAAACGGTATATGGATTGGGCGCGGACGGAACCAATCCCGACGCGATCCGGCGGGTCTATGAAGCCAAGGGCCGGGAGGAATCGAAGCCGATCCTGGTACTCGTATCCCATAGGAAGGACCTGGCCCGCCTGGTCCGGTGCATCCCCGCAGGTGTCCATGCGGTGATGGACGCCTGCTGGCCCGGACCGTTGACGCTGGTCTTTCCCGCGCTGGACCGCGTGCCGCGGGAACTGCTGGGCGGGGGCGCCACGATCGGGGTCAGGCACAGCGGCGCGGCGATCGCGGGGGCCCTGTGCCGTGCTGCGGGAGGCCCCGTGACCGCACCCAGTGCCAACCGCTCCGGTGAGCCGGAACCCCTTACGGCGGAGGACGTGGCCGCCCAGCTGGGCGACCGGGTCGACCTGATTCTCGATGGCGGACGATCGCCTTCGGACCAGCCTTCGACGGTTGTGGACGTATCCACGGGCACGCCGCGCCTGATCCGCGCGGGGTGTACACCATTTGAACGTGTCGAGGACGCCTGGCGTCCTTGAGCGGCGGCGGGCGCCATGCAGGACGGAACCCTGGGGGTTTCCTTGCCTGACTTGAAGAATCCACTGATCGTACAGAGCGACCGTACCATCCTCGTCGAAGTCGACCATCCGCGCTACGAGGATGCCAGGGACGCACTTGCCCGGTTCGCGGAACTGGAAAAGTCCCCGGAGCACATCCACGTATACCGTCTGAGCCCGCTGTCCCTGTGGAACGCCGCCTCGGCCGGCATGAACGCCGACGGCGTGCTCGAATCGCTCGAAAGCCTGAGCAAGTACGAGATCCCGCAGAACATCCGCCGCGAGATTTACGATTTCATCGACCGGTACGGGCAGCTACGGCTGCAGAAGGAAGACGGCAGGCTGATCCTCGAGTCCGACGACCCCGCCCTGATCGCGGAAGTTTCCGGGCTGCCCTCGGTCAAGCAGTTCCTCGCGCAGCCCCTGGACGAGCGCAGGGTGCAGGTGGGAGACCGGTACCGGGGCCACATCAAGCAGGCGCTGATCAAGGTCGGATTTCCCGTGGAAGACCTGGCGGGATACGTCGAAGGCGCCCCGCTGGAAATCAACCTGCGCACCGCTTCGGGAGACCGGAAGTCCTTCACCATGCGGGACTACCAGCAGGACGCGGTCGGCGCGTTTCACATGAACGGAGAACCGCAGGGAGGCAACGGGGTCATCGTGCTGCCCTGCGGCGCCGGGAAGACCATCGTGGCCCTCGGGGCGATGGCCGTGTTGAAGTGCCACACCCTCGTGCTGACGGCCAATACGGTGGCCCTGCGCCAGTGGCGGGAGGAGTTGATCGAGAAGACCTCGCTGTCGGAAGAGCATATCGGAGAGTATTCGGGTGAAACGAAACAGATCCGGCCCGTAACCCTGGCCACCTACCAGATCCTGACCTACAGGAAGAGCAAGGGGGACGAATTCGAGCATTTCGGCCTCTTCGACCAGAAAGGCTGGGGCCTAATCATCTACGACGAGGTCCATCTGCTCCCCGCCCCCGTTTTCCGGTACACGGCCGAAATCCAGGCCCGCCGTCGCCTCGGGCTCACCGCGACGCTGGTTCGCGAAGACGGCCGGGAGGACGACGTCTTCAGCCTGATCGGCCCCCGCAGATACGACATGCCGTGGAAGCTCCTTGAGCGCCAGGGCTGGATCGCGGAGGCGTACTGCCGTGAAATCCGGATCGATCTGCCCGAAGCGCGGCGCATGTCCTACGCCGTGGCCAATCGCCGCGACAAGTTCAGGATTGCCTCGGAGAACAGCCGCAAGACCGAGATCATTCGCGCCTTGCTGGAACAGCATCCATCGGACCAGGTCCTGATCATCGGTCTGTACGTGAGGCAGCTCAAGCAGATCGCCGCGTTGTTCGACTTTCCCCTGATCACCGGCAGCACGCCGCTTCAGGCCCGCCTCGATCTGTATACCCGGTTCAGAAACGGCGAACTCAAGCGCCTCGTGGTGTCCAAGGTCGCGAACTTCGCCATCGACCTGCCGGACGCCAACGTGGCGATACAGATTTCGGGCACCTTCGGGTCCCGCCAGGAGGAAGCCCAGCGGCTGGGCCGGATCCTCCGTCCCAAGGCGGACGGCTCCGCCGCCATATTCTATTCGCTCATTACGCGGAACACCCTGGACCAGGACTATGCCGTGAACCGCCAGCTCTTTCTGACAGAACAGGGCTACCAGTATACCATCCACGACGTGAGCGAAGTGCGGGCATGACGGTCCGGTTGACACGGACGCGACGGATTTCTATATTTCATTCAAGAGACTTTGGATTGAGATGGCCGGTCCGGCAAGCGCCTGGTACGGTGCAGCCGGAACGGTGCAGCACGGCTGGCGTCCGGACGCTGAGGCGTTTTTTGAAACCGAATCCCCCGCGCGGCGTATAACGCGGTATGGGTGAACATAAAATGGCCGACAATACCTCCATAAACGCGGTGCAGGTCACCGATGTAGAGTCCGGTGTACTGGACGAACTGACCCTGTCGGACGAAGTGCTGTTCGTCCGTGTCCAGCGGGACGATATACGCGCTTTCGAGGTGATCGTCGGAAGATACCGTACCAGGCTGTACAACTGCATCTACCGCATGGTCCACAATACGGAATGCGCGGAAGACCTGGTGCAGGAGACGTTCTTGCGGGTCTACCGGAACCGTCACAACTACAAGGCGATCTCCAATCTCTCCACCTGGATCTATACTATCGCACTCAATCTCGCCCGTAGCGAGTTGCGCAAGCGGAAACGCCGCCAGTTCTTCTCCCTGAATGCTTCGCCCCACGAGAACAGCACGCGGGAAAGCATCGATCTGCCGGACACGAACGCGGGGCCCGGCGATCACCTGGAGCAAAACGAACTGGGCCGGGCAATACAGCACGCGATCGATCAGTTGCCGGACAAATACAAGTCCGTGATCGTGCTGCGCGACATTGAAGAGCTTTCTTACGAGCAGATCGGCGAGATCCTCCGCTGTCCTACGGGAACCGTCAAGTCCCGGGTCAACCGGGGACGGCTGAGACTGCAGGAAATGTTGAGACAGTGGCAGGTCGAGATACTTTGAGGAGGAAGGACGTTTTGAATTGCAGTGGATATGAGCGGCAGATGTCGGAATACCTGGACGGTCAGCTGTCGAAGGCCGCTGAAGACGAGCTTCGATTTCACCTGAACGGATGTCCCCGGTGCCGGCTCAGGATGCAGGACATGGAAAGCGCCATGCGGGCCGTGAAGAGTCTTCCCGCCCTATCCCCCCGGCCGATGTTCGAACAGCAGCTCGGCAACCTGCTGAACCGGGAAGTTGCCCGCGAATTATACGCCTCCTCCTGGTTGAAACGCGTATCGGCGGCCTTTACCGAACTGGGCGAACTCAGCCGGCAGCGACCCGTTCAACTGGTATTCGCGACCAGCCTGATCCTGACCATAACCGTGATCGGCGGTTTTGCCGGAATAGCCGGTCCGTCGGACAGGCCCGATTCGTCCGCAGGGCCAGAAATGGCTTTTGCCCTGCCGACGCCCTTCGAACCCGAACTTGCGCCGCCCGATCCCATTTCGCCCTTTCCCCTGGAACGGGAACTCGCGCCGCACATGGCGATAGAACCGGCAATGAACACGGAACAGGCAACAAATCCCCCCACTCCCGCAGCAACCAGTCTCCCATACACCACAAACGGCATTACCGGCGACAGACCGGGTATCCTCACCGTCAGGACCATGGAACCGATGACCCATGGGATCCGGTTCGTTCCGGCGGGTACGGGCATGCGCCTCGATCCATCCCTGTTCGACGAGGCCTTCGGCCGGGACCTGGTAGCCGGCGGAGATCCGGATCGGCCGGCGCTGGAAGACCTGCTGCAAACCGTTGGCACCACTGAGCTTCGAGATTCCCAGCGTGCGCCCGGCACGACCGGCGCGCCCAACGCGCCGCCGTCATCGGGCCCGACCGCTCCTCTCAAGCGCGTCCGCATATCGTTCTGATCCACCATGCGCGGTTCTCACTCCAACCCCCATCTCCGGACCGGCCGACTCCGGCCTTTGATCTGGGCCGTGCTTCTGGCCTGCGGCTGGCACACGGGCGACGATCGCCGGGTCCATGGGCAAACCACCCCCTACCTGCATAGCCTCGAGCGGGAGATCGTAAGCCTCGTAGAACGGGTCGAACCGACGGTCGCCAGCGTGATCGTGCAGCGCAAGTTCATCAATACGGTGAACGGGCAGACGTTCACGGACTGGGAACGGTCCATCGGGACCGGCGTGGTCCTTCACCGGAACGGTTTCATCATTACGACCGCCGGTGTCGTGGATCATGCCCACGATATCCTGGTGAACTTTCGGAACGGCCGGTACCGCCGGGGCCATCTCGTCGGGGTCGACCGGCTTTCCGATATTGCCGTGATCCGCGTCGACAGCCTGGAAACCCGTTCCGCTCGCCTGGGTAATTCCGATGACGTCCGTCCGGGGTCCTGGGTGCTGGTGCTGAACAACGCCCATGGCTTCCCGTCCTCGATGACGACGGGGATCGTGAACGGGCTGCGGGAAGAGGACGTCATGATCCAGGTCAGCGCCGTGGTCGGTTCCACCTACTCGGGCGGCGCGGTGTTCTCCACGAACGGCCGCCTGCTCGGTCTCGTAGCCGATCGCCGTCGGGCTCAGGCGCCCGGCTCGGTCGATTCCGGGGCAGGCGAAGGCAGGGGCCTGATCGCCGTTATACCCATTAATCGCGTGAAGACTTTTGCCCGGCAGCTCATCGAATTCGGCGAGATCCGCCGGAGCTGGCTGGGCGTTCACGTGGAAAAAATCTGGGAAAGCGTCACCATCGGCGGCGACCGCAATATCATGCTGGGCGCCGTGGAAGGCATGGTCGTTTCGGACGTGTATTCCGACAGTCCCGCCATGCGGGTCGGTCTGCGCAAGGGCGATGTGCTTCAGGCCGTGAACGGCGTCTCCATGAACCATCCCATCGTCCTCGCCGAGTTCGTGACCACGCTTCCGGTGGGCACCCGGATCGAAATCAGGTACCTTCGAGGGGATGTGGAACATACCGCGCACACTGAGCTCGCGGCGCAACCGAAAACACTCGCCGCGCCCGCTTCTCCCTTGCTCACCGAAGAGGGTCCGGACGATCCCCGGTCCGGTGAAGATCCCCGTCTCATCCAGCAGATGATCCTGGAACACGAAAGGGAACTCGCAGCCCACCGGATCAAGTTGAACCAACTCAAGCGGCTGCTGGATGAACGCATGCGGCTGATCGGTCGGCGATCCCCGGTCCGGTCCGGAGACGATGGATTCTGAGCGATCGATCCGCCGGGGCCGCCACGTGCTCCAGGCCAAACATCCCTTGCCTGTACGATCCACACCGGTATACATTCACACCACACCTTTTCCACCCGCGCTTTACGATATGAGTTAGACCTTCGCGGTATGCGTCAGGCAGCCGCGGCATCCGCAGTATTCCACCAGGGGAGTGTGCATGGAACACCGAAAACTCGGCCGCACCGATACGTCACTCAGCTTCATTGGCCTGGGCTGCGTAACGTTCGGCCGTGAGATCGACGAGGACGCATCGGCAGCCATACTGGACGATGCAGTCGAAAGAGGGATTAACTGGCTCGATACGGCGGAGGCGTATGGAGGCGGCAATGCCCGGACCTACCGGCGGGACGTGTTGAAAGTCGATGATGTGCGCGAGACCTCGGATATCATGGGCTCTTCCGAGATCATCATCGGAAAGTGGATGAAAGCGCGAGGCTGCAGGGACGACGTGGTGATCTGCTCCAAGGTGAGCAGCGGAAATCGCCCGGAGAACATCGCCCGGGCGCTCCGGGTCAGTCTCGAGCGCTTGCAGGTGGACTGCGTGGACATCTACGAACTGCATTCCCCCGATGAGACGGTCCCCATTGCCGAAAGCCTGGCCGCGCTGGACGAGGAGGTTTCAGCGGGAAGGATCGGGACCGTGGGCTGCAGCAACTTCAACGCTTCCCAGCTCCGGGAGGCCCTGGACACCAGCGCCAGGGGGGGCTATGCCCGATTCGAGGTAGTCCAGCCGCCCTACAACCTGGCCGATCCCGGCGCCCAGGACGAACTGTTTCCGCTGTGCCGGCGGGAGGAAGTGGGCGTCACGTCCTACAGTCCGCTCGCCGCGGGTTTCCTGGCGGGAAAATACACGCCGGACCGTAACGACTTCCCGAAAGGCTCGCGCTTCGACGTGATTCCCGGACACGCGGACATCTACTTCAACGACCGGAACTTCCGCAACGTGGAGCGGCTGCGGGCCCTGGCGGATAACAGGGGAATTCCGATGGTGTGTATGGCCATGGCATGGGCCATGGGGCATCCCGATATCACGTCGGTCCTCGTAGGCGCCCGCCATACCGGCCACCTGGACAACGCCTTCGATGCCCTCGCCCTGAAGGGGGACACGGAACTGCGTGATGAAATGTCGAGTTGGCTGACGGACTGAGCGCAACGCGCAACGGTGCGACAACGACGATTTCGAGAGGGGGATTACGTGGGGTTGGATCCAGTTGAAATGACGAAGGAATTCGTGGATGTGAAGTCCGTCAGCCGGTGGAGCAACGCGGCGGTATCCGACCTCGTCGAAGACCGGATGAAGGCATGCGGACTCGAAGTGGAACGGCTGTCCTACGAGGACGAAAACGGCGAACTGAAGGTCAGCCTCGTCGGACGCAAGGGTGAAGGCGAGGGCGGCCTGGCCTTCCTGTCCCATACGGATACGGTGCCGGGGCAGGAGCAGGACTGGGACGCCTATCACGGCGTGGTCGAAGGCGACCGGCTGCTGGGACGGGGCAGCTGCGACATGAAGGGCCCGCTGGCATGCACCATGATCGCCGCCGCGCAGGTGGACGCGGAACGGCTGAAGAAGCCGCTGATCGTGGTGGCGACGGCCGACGAGGAAGTGGGTGGAGGCGGTGCGCACCAGGTCGCCACGGAATCCCGCATCATGGGCGCCGTTCGTCCTACCTACGGCGTGGTGGCCGAGCCGACCAGCCTGACGCCGGTGTACGCCCACAAGGGCTCGGCCCACATCGTCGTGACGGCCCACGGCAGGGCAGCACACACCAGCACGGGCCTTGGGGAATCCGCCAATTTCAAGATCGCTCCTTTCCTGGCTGAAATGGCCGAATTGGCGGAGCGGATCAAAACGGATGAACGGTTCCTGAACGCGGAGTTCAGCCCCCCTTCCAACGGGTTCAACATGGTGATCACCGACTACGACACGAAGCAGAACGTCTCCGCGGCGCGGTCGACCTGTCACATCTGCTTCCGCACGATGCCGGACGATCACAGCGAAGAACTGGTGGGCGAACTGGTCTCACGGGCCGAAGGCTACGGCTTCGAGGTTACGAGCAGCATATCACGCCCCTTCTACGCCGATCCTTCGAACCCCATCGTGCAACTGGCCTCCGATGTCACCGGCGGCAAGCGGCCGGAGACCGTGCCCTACGGGACCGACGCCCCCCATTTCAGGGAGCAGCTGCAAATGGTGGTCCTGGGACCCGGCAGTATCGAGCAGGCCCACACGGTGGGCGAATACGTGGAAATACCGCAGCTTTACGAAGCGGTGGACATCTACGCACGCATGATTCACGAAGTTTGCTTATAGGAGTCGATCCATGGCGGATTCCGTAGGATATACCGATACCTCCGTAATACCCGGCAGCAAATGGCGCGTCCACGACGGCGACCGGCCCCAGCCCCGCGTGGTCACGCCGGGCGGCGCCTGCGGGAGCCCTCCCTCAGACGCGGTCGTGCTCTTCGACGGATCTGACCTCGCCCAGTGGGTCGGCCGCGATGGAAGCGACGCCGCGTGGAAGGTGGAATGCGGCTACATGGAGGTAAACGGCACGGGGGACATCTCGACCCGCGCGCATTTCGGCGACTGCCAGCTTCATCTCGAATGGGCCACGCCCGAAGAGGTGGTCGGAGACAGCCAGGGCCGGGGCAACAGCGGCGTGTTCCTGCTGGGGCTCTATGAAATCCAGGTGCTGGACAGCTTCGACAACCGGACCTATGCCGACGGTTCCGCCTCGTCCATTTACGGCCAGTACCCTCCCCTGGTCAATGCCAGCAGGGGACCGGGTGAATGGCAGAGCTACGATATCGTCTTCGAATCGCCTTCGTGGGACGGCGACAGGCTGGTGAAGGGCGCGCACCTGACGGTTATCCACAACGGGATCGTGGTGCACCACCGTCAGCGGGCCGTCGGTCCCACCGGGCACAGGGACCTGGCGAACTACGACACGCCCCACACCGACACGGGCCCCCTGCAACTGCAGGATCACGGCGATCCCGTCCGGTTCCGCAACATCTGGATGAGACGCCTTACCGCCTACGACGCATCCTGAGCCGTCAGGTCTGCCCGGGTTCGCCCGTTTCGCCCGTTTCGCCCGGTTCGCGTACCCAGATCAGGATGACGAAGGATGCGGCCGCGGCCATGACGCCGCAGGCCGCTCCGACGGAAGGATATCCGAAGGCGACGTAGAGCACGCCGCAAAGCGCCGTACCCCCGGCGATGCCGAATTCCGCCACTGTGTTCTTGAGCGCGATGAGCGTGCCGCGTTCCTCGTCGGATGCCATGGCCGTCACGAGCGCCTGAAGCGGCGCGTGGCGGAAGGCCCCGGCGATGCCGGTGAGGATGAACCCGCCGAAGACCACCGGCAGCAGGCCGATTACCCAGGGTATAGTTGCCAGCAGGCCGGCCATCACCAGCCCGCTCACCACCACGACGCCCCTTTTACCCGCGCGGTCCGAGATGTATCCGGCCAGAGGGCTGCCCACCAGTGCGCCCAGTCCGCTGAAGAGGAATATCAGGCCGATCCAGTCGGTCGAGAGTCCGTAAGCCTCCCGCAGCCACGTCCCCACGTAGGTGATGAAACCGACGGTGGAAGCCGATACGAGAAAAGACGCAGCAACCACCGCCAGGGGGCCGGTTCGTCCGAGGAATCGACCGTAGCTTCTTGCCAGGTTGTTGATGGAGACCGCGCGGGCCGCGCTGACCGCGCTGACTGCGTGGACCTCTCCGTACGCACCGTCTGCACCGCCCGCACTGCCCGTACCGCCCAAGCTGACCTTGCGGGCCATGCTGACCGCCGGAACGCGATGAGGCAGGACGGCCAGCGCCGGCGCCCAAAGCAGCAACCCGGCCCCGGCAAAAACGCCGAAGGCCCACCGCCAGGACCAGGCCTCCGCGACAAAGGCCCCGGCCGGCACGCCCAGGATCATGGCCGCGAAGTAACCGGACATGACCAGTCCCATGGCGGCGCCCCGCCGCCTGTAGGGAAAGTGGTCCCCGATACAGGCGGTAATATTGAGGGAGAGGGCGCCTGCGGCCGCGCCGGTGACGGCCCGGAAGGCCACCAGCGAAGCATAGTCCCACGCCAGGCCGCACAGCAGGGTCGCAGCGGTGAATAAGATCAGCGCGGCGATGAGCATTCTCCTGCGTCCGGTCCGGTCCGACAACGGACCGATCGCGAAGGAGACCACGGCCGCGGCGATGGCATAAACTGAGACCAGCAGCCCGGCCCGGCCCGCGCCCATGCCGAAGGCGGCCATCAGGTCGGGCAGAAGTGGGGAGATCATCTGATTGTCGGCTACGGCCACGAACATGAGGCCGAACAATACCACGATCAGACGGTTGTTTCCTTCCCGGCTTTTCTCAGTCATCAGGGGTTCCTACTGAGATGCGTCACAGGTATGCGCCGTTGTGCATCCACGGTGTTGCTTCGTGCCATTCGAGCACCCGGTCCCGGATACCGGCCGCCAGCTCCGTGTCGTGGCGGGCGTCCCCCAGGTTGGACAACTGGTAGGGGTCAGACCGCAGATCGAAGAAGCATTCCCGGTCATCCAGCACTTTTCCGTTTTTCGGATCGACACGGATCCCGTAGGTGTGGGTCGGCGTGCGCAGTCCGATTTGTCCCAGGGAAGTCTCCACGAATACGCCCTCGTCTTCCAACGGACTGTTTTCACCCGATATCACCGACGCGAGATCGCACCCCTGAACATGGGCGGGTACGGAACCGCCGCAGAGGGAGAGCAAGGTGGGCATGACGTCGATGAGCTGGGCCGTCGTGGCCGCATCGACCCGGGGGTTCAGGCGGCCCGGCGCGTGAAAGACCAGCGGGACGCGGATGGACTCTTCGATCAGGCGGCCCTTGTTGAACAGGTGGTGGCTGCCGAGGTTGTCGCCGTGATCGGAGAGGAAAACGACGATGGTGTTTTCCGCGAGGTGGTACGCCTTGAGGAAATGCATGAGGCGTCCGACCATGTCGTCCACCCAGGTCGTCATGCCGTAATACAGGGCGATCAGGTGCCGCAGATCGAATCCGGGGGGCAGCTTGCGCGTGAACGGCAGGTCTTTTTCGTAGAAGAGAAAGTCCCACAGGTAGACCTTGAACCAATGTTCGTTGTATGGCAGCCGGCCGTCCCGGTAGACGTTGGGCCGCAGGGGGATATCGGCGGGGTCGTACATATCCAGGTACGTTTCGGGCGCGTCCATGAGAGGCATGTGGGGTGGAGAAATGCTGTAGTAGAGGAAAAAGGGATTCGCCTGGTTTTCGCGGTCTCTCAGGTAGCCCCCGACCTGGTCCGATTCGAAGCGGACGCTGAATCCTTCCACCAGGAACTCCTCACCGTCGTTCTCCACGAAGGACTGACCGCTGTGCCGGTGGTGGACGCGAGGGTACAGGCTGTAGTCGAACCCCAGCGTTCCGGGCGCGGAGTGGATGTGCCATTTCCCGATCAGCGCCGTATCGTATCCGAGGGTCTTGAACATCTCGGGCAGCGTCGGAGCAGGCAGGTGGGGTCGGCCGGCTGCCGGATACTCGGGCATCGTCGTGGATCCATCCGCCATCCGCTCCGCGAAGTTGCCCAGCGCGCCCATGCAGGTCCGGCTGTACTGGCCCGACAGGAGACAGGACCTGGCGGGCATGCAGACGGGGTTGTTGCTCACCGCCGTTTCGAATCGCACGCCTTCTGTGGCGAGCCGGTCCAGGTGGGGCGTCCGGACGACTTCGTTTCCGTAGCATCCCACTTCAAATGCGCGCAGCTGGTCGCAGATGCAGAGGATGACGTTCGGACGGGAAGGGATTGCGGAGCCGGTCACGATGAACTCCGTTGCGGTAGGGTCAGAGCAGGAGCCGGATCGCCATGACGACCAGTACCACGTTCAGGACCACGCGGATCAGCCCCTCGCCCCGCTTGACGGTGAAATGCGCGCCGATCCATCCGCCGGCTGTCGTGCCCACGGCCAGGGCGGCTCCGAGCAGCCAGAGTACCTGTCCTTTGTCCGCGAAGATGGCCAGCGCGACCAGGGTGTAGATACCGACGATGAATACCTTGAAGGCGTTTACGCGGACGAGGTCGAGGCCGACGACCCGATAGAGCACCGCCATGAGAAAGAACCCGACCCCGGCCTGGATGAACCCGCCGTAGAACCCCACCGCGACCATCAGGACGTGCCCCAGGAGGAGTCGCTTCGGCTTCTCGGTAGTCTCCGCGTCACGCTGTTTCCTGCTCATGAGGATCAGCAGCAGGATCATCAGGCCGCCGAGGATCCTGTTGAAGAGCTCGCCGCTGACCTGGGTCCCCAGGTACGCCCCCAACGCCGCCCCCGGCACCGCGCAGAGCGCGAGGGTCAGCATGGTGCGCAGCTCCGCATACCCTTGCTTGAAGAAGCTGGTGACGGCCGATGCGTTCTGGGCGACGATGGCCACGCGGTTGGTGCCGTTGGCCACGTTTCCTGGCAGGCCCAGGAAGATGAGCACGGGGAGGGCCAGGAGCGAGCCGCCGCCTGCCATGACGTTCAGGAATCCCGAAAGGACGCCCACGCCGGCGAGCAGGAACAGCTGCCAGAGTTCGAATTCCATGGCGCCTAACCCGGGACCGGCGCGTCGTCGCGTATCAGCCCGTCCGACTTGAGCTCTGCCCAGAGGTCGGCAGGTATGGGATGCTGGTAGTTAGTCAGGTTTGATTCGACGTACTCGGGCCGGACCGCGCCGGGAATGACGGACGCGACCGCCGGGTGGAACAACGGGAACTGGAGGGCGGCCGCGGCGAGGGGCACGCCGTGACGCTCGCAAACGGCCTGTATGCGACGGGTTTTCTCCATGATTTCGGGCGTCGCGGGAAAGTAACCGTAGGTCGATGTCTCCGTGGGTCCCGTGACCAGGATGCCGGAGGCGAAGACGGCGCCGATCACGATGCCGATGCCGTCCTCCACGCACCGGGGCAGTTCCAGGTCCAGCGCGTCCTGGTCCAGGAGCGTGTAAGGCATGGCGACGATAAAGAAATCCAGGGGCATCAGGTCCAGGAAGCGCAGCATCATCCCGGTCTTGTTCAGGCCGGCGCCCACGCCCTTGATGTCGCCCGAGGCCTTGAGTTCCGCCAGCGCGCGCCAGCCGCTGGTGAACAGCTGGTGCAGGTAGGCCTGGATCTGCGGCTCGTTGTGGTAGAAGGGGTCGAGGTCGTGGATCA
The DNA here is from genome assembly GCA_009835325.1 of Gemmatimonadota bacterium. Taxonomy (NCBI): domain Bacteria; kingdom Pseudomonadati; phylum Gemmatimonadota; species Gemmatimonadota bacterium. Next base: position 15,586 of record VXWP01000051.1, read on the forward strand.
GCAACAGGTCGATGCGGTGGATCCCGAAGCGGATCAGGCTGTCCTCGTAGGATCGCATGATCCCGTCGTAGCTGTAGTCGTAGACATGGTCGAAGGGCAGCCCGCCGCACCAGAAACCCTGATCGAAGCGCTTCAGGTCCCGCGTCGCCTTGAAAACGCGGCCGACCTTGGTGGACACTACGTAGGAGCCGTGGCTTTTCTGTCGTAGCAGCTCACCCAGCCTCAATTCGCTCTTGCCGTACCCGTACCAGGGCGACGTGTCGTAGTAGCGGATCCCGGCACTCCAGGCCGCGCGCAGCGTGGCGCGGGACTTCGCGTCCGTGACGGGCTGAAAGAGATCTCCCAGCGGCGCGCTGCCGAAACCCAGCTCGGTCACATAGGCGTCCGTGGTACCCAGTTGTCTCGCGGCAATCGGCATGCTGTTTTCCTTTCTGTGAATACCGCCGTCAGGGCTCTACTTTCCCTCGAAGAGGGTGGCGGTTGCATATTATGCGAATCCTGTCTGGAATCCTGTATAGAGTAATCGTTCAGGCATTTCGTGTCACCCGTTTTATGGCGTCTGTGCCGGGACGAAACCGTTGACAGCCCCACGCCGATTCCGTATGATGCACCAGCGACTCCATCACGTAATCCAACCCGTCGTCCAAGGGACACGCCAGTTGTTCCGAATCGATCAGTCCGCGGCCAGACTGAGAAAGGCAGCGCGAATGCGTCCGGTGGTTCCCTTGCTCCTGCTCGGTGCGTTCGTCGTCCTCATCACCCTTTCCGTCCTCGCGCTGCCGGTTGGCGGCCAAAAGGAAGCCGGCGGGACGGAACGGCATGTCAACTCCTTCGGCGTGACACTGCCTCCTGACGCGGCGGCGCCGGAACACCAGGTCCTCACCCAGTTTGCGCCCGACAACCGGTATCTCGACCGGGGCACGTCCACCTACAAGCAGGCATGGGGCGTGGGCCTGGTCGCCGAGCCGCTCGCCCGCGTGGACCGCAACTTCAACCTGCACCCGGCCGGCGCCACCTCCTGGAAACTGTCCGATGACGGACTGACCTGGACGTACAATATCCGCAAAGGGATGATCTTCGCCGACGGCCATCCGCTCACGGCCCGCGACTACGAGGCCACCTTCCGCCGCTGGGCAAATCCCGATACGGGGTTCGAATTCGAATGGTACTTCCGGGCTATAAGGAACTGGACCGACATCGTGGGACGACGCCTTCCGCTCGACTCCCTCGGAGTGAAGGCCCACGACGACTACACCGTGTCGTTCACCACGGATCGCCCCGCGCCCTACCTGCCGCTCCTGCTGGCCAAGAGCTGGGTGTCCCCGACCCACCTGTTCGACAAGTACGGACCCGAATGGGCGACTCGTCCCGAAACCCATTTCGGAAGCGGACCCTACCGCCTGGTCGAGTGGATCAAGGGCGACCGCATCGTGCTGGGCATCAACCACAACTACCGTGGACCGATAGAACCCATGCTGGAACGCGTCGTGGCCCGGCTGTTCAACCTTGCCGTACCGCCCCAGTTCCTCTCGGCCTACGAAGCGGGCGAGGTGGACTATGTTCCCCTGACCAACCAGGCCGAGATCAACCGGATCAAGGCGGATCCTGTCTTGAGCAAACAACTCAATGCCTACACGGATTTCGCCACGTATTACCTGATGCTGGACACCTATAATCCGCCCTTCGACGACATCCGCGTGCGCAAGGCCTTCGCCCATGCCATCGATGTCGACGCCATCATGAAGTCGGCCATGCGGGACGTGGGCGTTCCGGCCTCTTCCATGCTGCCCCCCGGATTTCCGGGTTCAAACTCGGAGGAACTGGCCCCCTTTCAACGGTTCGATCCCGTACTCGCCCGCCAGTACCTCGCCGAGGCCGGCTACCCCGGCGGACGCGGTTTTCCGGAGGTGAACATCTGGCTGCGCGCGGAAGCCGCCAACATCCGGATCGCCGCGGAGGCGGTGCAGGCCATGCTGAATCAGCATCTGGGGCTGGATGTGGGCGTGCGCAACGTGGAGCGCAAAGTCTACGCGGATGCCATGAGCGCCCGGGAACTGACCCTTGGCATGGTACCGTACCAGTACGACTTTATCGACGCGGGCAACCTGCTGACCATCTGGATGTCCAATGGCCGGCACGCGTGGCACAACGATCGATTCGAGCAACTCGTGCTACAGGCCAATGAACTGGTCGGGGATCCTGAACGGCGTATGGCCATGTACCGGGAAGCCGAGCGGATCCTGGTCGATGAAGCCGGGGGTATCTTCCTCTGGTACATCCGGATCAACCAGATGTGGAAGCCCTTCATCCGGGGAGATGCCCTGGAACCCAACAAGTGGGGCTACCGGGCCTGGCGGGGCGAGCTCATGTCCAATCTCCAGACCGAGCTCTACATCACGAAGGACGTATTAAAGGATCCCACGAAGAACCAGCCGGAGCCCTTCCGGTTCTGGCAGTGGCTGACTGGCGACGACTGATGCGAGCCGCGCGTGAGTCGGCAGCGGCCCGGCCGGCACTGACGGCATCCGGCCGCGGC
>VXWP01000052.1 GCA_009835325.1 Gemmatimonadota bacterium
CATCCGGGTTCCTGGAGGCATGGGAGAAAGGCACCTCGGTCGCGTACAGGTTGTTCTCGCAGACGAATAGGACGGGCAGGTCGTAGATGGCGGCGAGATTCAGGCCCTCGTGAAAGGCGCCGTTGCCCACGGCGCCGTCGCCGAAGAAGGCCACGCCGACGCTGCCGTTGCCCAGCAGCCTGGCGCTGTAGCCGGCCCCCGCGGCCTGCAGGATGCAGGGGCCCACGATTCCGCTCGTTCCCATGAGACCGATCTCCGGAGCGAAGAGGTGCATGCTGCCGCCCCGGCCGCGGGAGATCCCCGTCTCCCGGCCGTACAGCTCGGCGATGAGCGCGGCTGGCGACACCCCCTTGGCCAGCGCGTGGCCGTGGCCGCGGTGCGTGCTGAAGACCGCGTCGCCATCGGTCAATCCGGCGCAGACACCGGCGGCTACGGCCTCCTCGCCGACGTAAGTGTGGCAAGCGCCGTGGATCAGCCCGGCCATGAAGGACCTCGCCAACCGCTCTTCCACCGTCCGGATCGTGAACATGGTCCGGTACAGCCATCGGTGCAGCTCGAATCGATCCCTGCTGTTGGCAGACATTGCCCTCTCCGGCTAAAAAACTTGCCTGTTGCACGCGGCCCTGTACATTGTCGAATGTCCTTCAAAAATACAAGTAGATCTTCCCGCGGGGCAAGGTAGATTTTCCCTCCCGGCGGGTCGCCGTCCGGCTTCATCCCGAAGGGAGACTGACATGGCTGTGGAACAGTCCGAAACCCATCGCGGACTGACCGTCGAAGAGGTCGGCGCGTTCCACGACCAGGGGTTCCTGGTGGCCGGCAAGTTGCTGGAGGACGATCACGTGGAAGTTCTGCGGGCGGAATACGACCGCGTGTTCGAAACGGCGCGCGAAAGCGGCCGGTACCGCAACCTCTCCATCGATGACACGGAAGACGAGTCGCGTAAGCGCAAAGCACGAACGCAGATGCTGCAGATCATGCAGATGTGCGAGCGCAGCATCGAGTTCAGGAAACTGCTCTACCACGGGCCCATCCTGGACATCGTCGAGTCCCTGCTGGGACCGAACATCCAGCTTTTCCACGACCAGGCCCTTTACAAGCCGCCCCGGCAGGGCGGTCCCGTTTTCTGGCACCAGGACAACGGTTACTGGCAGTGCACCCCCGCCAACCTGGTGAGCTGCTGGCTCACCCTGGACGACGTGGACGTGTCGAACGGGGCCATGCACCTGATCCCCGGGTCACACCGGCTCCTGGTCTCCCACGAACGGTCGGCCGAGACCGGTGCCCTCCTCGACCTGGGAGACCAGGCCGAATCGGAAAGGGCGACGGTGGTCGACCTGCCCGCCGGCGGCGCCATGTTCCACCACTGCCAGACCATGCACCACACCCCGGCAAACGTCACCGACCGGCCGCGCCGGGCCTTCGCCATCCACTACATGACACCCGGCACGAAGCGCATGCGGGACGGGACATACATCGATGTCTCCTTCGCCCATCCCATGCTGCGGATGCGGGTGTAGGGAGCCTGAATGACTGAAACCGAAACCCTGCGGTGGGAACCCCTCGGCCCTGACGTGGAGTCCATCCTGGCCGCCGAAAGCGATCCGCTCCTGGCCCTGTCGGAAGGCCGGGTCCCCGCGATCATATGCCGGCAGGCCTATTCGCCCGCCCACTGCCAGGATCTGATCAAGCGGTTTATCGACCGCGGGTTGATGCGGGATCCATCCGATCCGGTTGCCGCGGAAAAGGACAGCCGCACGCGGATCGATATCGGCACGAGCCTGGCGAACCGGGGTTCCGACAAGGAGGCTTTTCTGACTCACGCGGTCGGCACGCGTATGCTGTACGAGAGCCTGTTCAACGGGTATGAGGATCCCGTAAAACTACTCTACGGGGTGCTGGATACGCTCGCGGGAGAGAAGCGGGTCATGACCGCGCGGGAGCCGGACGGCCGCAAGTACGGCCCGGCCATCTTCCGCATCCACTACGGGGGGCATACCTACAAGCCCCACATCGACCACGTCACGCTCCGGGAAAAGCGGTTCGACTACGACGTGACGCGATTCGGCCACCAGTTCGCCGGGGTCCTCTGCTTCCAGAACGCCCTGCACGAGGGACGTAGCACCCAGGCCATCCTGCACCGGTGCATGTGGACGCCCGAGGTGCAGGAGTCCATCGCCACCGACACCTTCCCCGAATACGCCCGGCGCAACGGCGTAAGCAGCTACACCGTCGATCTGGAGCAGGGCGATCTCTACTTCTTCAACACCCGCCTTATCCACGAGGTGCCCGCCGTGGAAGGCGATCTGCCGCGCATCGTCCTGGCCACCTTCATCGGTTATTCCCCCGACGACCCGGAAGTCTACGTCTGGTCGTGAAGCGTAATCGGTACGTTATCGGGCGTTAGCGGTCAGACAGTTGTACAATTGTACAATAGTGTCCGGTCCTCACGCCACGTCCAGTACCGCCTGGAGGTTCTTCGACGCGATCATCATCAATGTTCGAGCAGTATCGATTGGACGTGCCAGGTCGTTTTTGTATTGCACAAACTGTCGGATTCAGTAAATTGAAAGGACAATCGAATACAGCCGCAGGTGGCGGTAAGCAATTACGCTGAAAAGGGAAGATGGTGCGAATCCATCACGGTCCCGCCACTGTGTTCGGGGACGAAACTCAAACTCGTCACTGCCGGTCAGGCTGAGTCCATGGACCGGCGGGAAGACTTGAGGAGTAGGATGATCCGTCAGTCAGGAGACCTGCCTGCGCGCTGTGCGAACGCTTCTCCGTGAGCAGAGAGGCCGAGCCCGGATGCGCATGCCTGCCGTCCCGACCCAGCCCTTCCCTTGCGGAGCGGCTGGTTTTTTTATGCGGAAAGGGGATGAGTCAGCGTGAGCGTGGAAGCCGCCAAAGGGGTGGAAACCGCCATCCGCGTAGAAAACCTCTCCTGCGGTTACGATCGCCGCCCGGTGCTGGAAGGCCTGTCGTTCGATCTGCGCCAGGGCGAGATGCTGGGGGTAATCGGGCCGAACGGATCGGGAAAGAGCACGTTGATACGCGCGCTTACGCGGATTCTGCCGCTGAGCCGGGGACGCATAGCGCTTTACGGAACACCGCTTCAGGACTACACGGTCCGTGAGATCGCACGCGAGGTCGCCGTCATTCCCCAGCAGACGCCGGTTACCTTCGCCTTCTCCTCGCTGGACGTCGTCATGATGGGCAGGACGCCCCATCTCCGGCGCTTCCGTCGAGAAGGTCCGGAAGACCGTGAAATCGCCATCGAAGCCATGCGGCGGACCGACTGCCTCGCCTTCAGGGACCGCCCCATACACGAACTCTCCGGCGGCGAACGGCAGCGCGTCATCATCGCCCGGGCGCTGGCGCAGCAGCCATCGATCCTGCTCCTGGATGAACCGACTTCTTTCCTGGACCTGAACCACCAGGTCGAGATATTCGATCTGCTTCGCCACGTGTGCGCCCGCGACGGGCTCGCCGTGCTGTGCGTGTCCCACGACCTCAATCTCTCGTCAGAGTACTGCCACAGGCTGATGATGCTGAAAGAGGGACGTATCTACACCGACGGACCGCCCGAGCACATCCTTACCCAGGGACACATCAAGGCGGTTTTCGAGACCGATGTGACCGTTATTAAAAGCCCCTATTCGGGTTCGCCGCAGATCATATTGAAACCGGGAGACTGACCGGCTTGACGATGAAACGACCCCTCATACTGGTCTTGACGGCCGTAATCCTCTTCGTCGCCTGTGTCTTCTCCATGGGGGTGGGCGCCGTGTATATCCCGGCCGGCGCCGTGCTGCAGGTGCTGGCGGATAACCTGTGGCCTGGCGGTACGCTCGAGACGGCGAAGACGGCGACGGACACGATCGTCTGGGAGATCCGCCTGCCGAGAACCCTCCTGGCGGTGCTCGTCGGAGCCGCCCTGGCCAGTTCGGGCGGGGTGATGCAGGGGTTCTTCCAGAATCCCATGGCCGATCCCTATATCATGGGCATATCGGCCGGCGCCGCGCTGGGTGCCACGGTCGCAGTCACCCTGGACCTGGAATTCTGGATGCTCGGTCTGAACGCCGTATCCATCGCGGCGTTCCTCTGCGGCCTGGCCGTGACCATGGTGGTGTACGCCTTTTCCCGCCGGGGTGGCCGCGTGGCTTCGACCACCCTGCTGCTGACGGGCATCGCCATCGGCGCCATGGCGACCTCCTTTACGTCCTACATGCTCGTGATGGGCGGCGAGAACCAGCGGCAGTTGCTCTTCTGGCTCATGGGCAGCCTGTCCGCCCGGAGATGGGACCACGTCTGGATGCTTCTGCCCTACGCGGCGGTGGGTCTGGCCGTCGTCCTCGTATACGCCCGGGAACTGAACGTCCTGCTGCTGGGGGATGAGCAGGCGTCCCAGCTGGGCGTGCACGTCGAACGGGTCAAACTGATCCTGCTGACGGCGGCCGCCTGCCTCGCCGCGGCCGCGGTATCGGTAAGTGGCATCATCGGTTTCGTTGGCCTGCTGGCGCCGCACATGGTCCGGCTGATCGTAGGACCCGACTACCGCATCCTGACGCCCATGGCCGCCCTGGCCGGCGCCCTGTTGCTGGTGCTGGCCGACCTGGTCGCCCGGACGGCCATGGCGCCGGCCGAAATGCCCATTGGCATCCTGACCACATTACTCGGCGCCCCCTTCTTCCTGTACCTGCTGCACCGGCAACGCCGGGTCTGAATCGGGCGCGCCGGTCTGAATTGAGCGCGCCGGGTTGAACCGGGCGCGCCGGTCTGAACAAAGGAGATCGCATGCCCAGGCTTACGAAAATCTACACCCGCAAAGGCGACGACGGGACCACTGCCCTCGGAAGCCGCCAGCGCGTACCCAAGGAGTCGCCCCGCGTGGCGAGCTACGGCACCGTGGACGAGCTCGATTCCGTCATCGGTATCGCACTGGCGCACGGACTGGCACCCCGGCTGACCGAAACGCTGCCGGTCATTCAGAACGAACTCTTCCACCTGGGATCGGACCTGTGCTTCACCGAAGAGGACAAGGTGAAGTACCAGATCCCGCTGATCGAAGCCCGGCACGTCGAGAAACTCGAGGCGATCATCGACGAGTTGAATCCCATCGTCGGACGGCTCGAGAACTTCATCCTGCCCGGCGGGTGCCCGGGCGCCGCGTACCTCCACCTGGCGCGGACGGTCTGCCGGCGCGCGGAACGGGAAGTGGCGGCCCTGTCCCGCGACGAGGCAATCGGGGACTACGTGCTGGCCTACCTGAACCGCCTCTCCGACCTTCTTTTCGTCATGTCACGATATGAAAACAAGGAACGGGGCGTCGAGGAACCGCTTTGGGACAGCAGGTTGTAGGATGGAAGAAACACTCGACCGCCACGAGCATTACCTGCTCAAGAAAGACGGAAGGTTCCTCGTTGCCGAACTGCGCACGCCCCATCAGGTGCTGAGTACCTCGGCCTGCAGCGGCGGAATGACCGACCGCGTCCGTTTTCTCGTCAACCACCAAAGCGTCGAGGGCCAGGGCCACCTGGATCGTTTCGAATGGATGTTGGGACTCGGCGAGACGGGATACCACCACCACATATGCAAGGAGCTCGGGCTGGAATCGGAAGCCGTCGCGATGATGGGCACGGCCGCGAACATGAACTACGCGGCCCGGATCGTGGAGACCTTCGCGGAACTGCGCGTATGCGCCGTCGTGACCGCCGGGGTCGAGGGTAACGCCGGCTGCGCGGGCGATCCCGCGGACTGGCATGAAGCGGAATCCGGGCAGATGGAGAGACATCCCCACGAGAGACATCCTCACGACGGTACGATCAACACGATGCTGCTTGTCAACTGGCCGCTTACGCCCGGCGCCATGGCCCGCGCAGTCGTCACCATGACGGAGGGCAAGTCGGCGGCCCTCCGGGACCTGGCCGTATCTAGCCGGTACTCCCAGGACCTGGCGACCGGAACGGGCACCGACCAGTACAGTATCGCCGCGCCCCTGGACGAGTCGAAACGGCCCAAGGCCAGGGCGGGTCACCACGCGAAACTGGGCGAATTGATCGGCAGGTCCGTCCGCCGGGCGACCCTGGAGGCGCTGAGGTGGCAGAACGGACTGGAAGCGTCCGGCACGCGCAGCCTTTATCACGCGCTCAAACGTTACGGGTTCAAAGCCGATCTGTTACCGCCCGCCATGGAAAGCCGCCTGGGCGCGGAGGAATACGCACTCCTGGACAGGAACATCCGGTCGGTCGTCCACGATCCGGGCGTTTCGGCCGCCGCGTACGCCTATGCGGCGGTATGGGACCGTCTGAGGTACGGGACCCTTTCTACCGAACTGGCCGCCCCGCTGCTGAGACAGCAGGCCGCCGTACTTGCCTCCGCTGTCGCGACGAAACCGGAGGCATGGCCGGCCTGTTTTGAACAGCTTGCCGTCCATGAAGACGCGTTGCTGGATGCCGTCTACGACGCGATAGCCCTGGGATGGCGCCTGAAATGGACCTGACGGCACTCGCGCCGCACCCCGTTCTGCTCCTCTGCGCGGTGGTATTGGACGGCATCCTGGGAGATCCGGTCTACCGGTGGCACCCGGTACGTCTGATGGGCCACACGCTCACGGGCATCGAGCGCATGCTCCGCGGGATAGGGCTGGACGGTTACGCGGGCGGGTGCATGCTGTTCCTGGCGCTCTCTGCGTTCTGGGTAGGCGTCAGTGCGGCGTTGGCCCTGTGGCTGAACGGTCTGCATCCGGCGCTGAACGGAGTCTACCAGGTTTTCTTGATTTACAGCATGGTGGCGCTACGGGACCTGTGCCGGCACGGCATGGCCATCGATCGTGCCGGGGACCTGGAAGGCGCGAGACGGGCCGTGTCCATGCTGGTCGGACGGGATACGTCCGCCATGGACACCGCGGCCTGCCGGCGGGCAGGCATGGAAAGTCTGAGCGAGAACGCGGTAGACGGGTTCATTGCGCCGCTGTTTTGGTATGCCCTGCTGGGGTTGCCGGGCATCGTGCTCTGCAAGGTGATCAGCACGATGGATTCCATGGTGGGGTACCGCACGCCCCGCTATCTGCGCTTCGGTTGGTGCGGGGCGCGGCTGGACGACCTGTTCAATCTCCTGCCCGCCCGCCTCACCTGGCTGCTGGTGGCGGCGGTTGCGTTTCTCCTGCCCGGATATTCGGGTCGCAAGGCGCTGTCGGTAGGCTGGCGGCAGCATAGGCTCATTCCAGGTCCGAACTCCGGGTGGAGCGAAGCGGCGGCGGCAGGCGCCGTGCAGCGGCGGCTGATCGGGCCGATATGGCAGGATGGAAAGCTGGTTACGGAGATCTGGATCGGCGACGTAGGAGATCCGGAAGGCGGCCAGGTCGGCGACCTGCGCCGCATGTGCGTACTGGCCGTGGTTACCTGCCTTCTTGCGGCTGTTCTCACGGCATTAGCGGCGTCCGCGATGGCCGGTCTGAATTAGCACCACCTGGTCCGCCAGGATCAAACCCTACCGCACCACCCCGTAGAACCGCGCCAGAAAACTGGTCGGGACGAAAAGGGTATAGAGCAGGCGCAGCATCCAGGTCAGCAGTAACGTTCGTACCGGCCCGCGGCGTTCCCAGCGCCGCGCGGAGGTCAGCACGGCTTCGTCGATCCAGTCCAGGCCACCGACCTTCTTCAGCCGGTCGGCGAACCGGGCGTCTTCGAAGACCGGAATCCCGGGAAATCCCCCCACCGCCTCGAAGGCCTCCCGCGTGGTATAGATCGCCTGGTCGCCGTAGGTAATGCCCAGGAAGCGCGACCGAAAATTGGTGCCCCGCGCGATCCACCGGTATATCCGCTTCGCATGGGCGATGTCGAAACGGAATCGTCCTCCGGCCTTGCCGCGCTCGCAGATCGATTCGGCTACGAGTTCCCGCCATCGGTCCGGAAGCCGCGTATCGGCGTGTAGAAACAGCAGCACGTCCCCGGACGAGGCCGCGGCGCCCGCGTTCATCTGGATCGCCCTGCCCCGCATGCTGGACTCAATGAGTCTCGCCCCCGGCCTCGACCGGACGATCTCCGGCGTGCCATCGTCACTTCCGCCGTCCACGACGATGATTTCCAGGCTGGCCGGACTGGTCGGAGCGGCCGAACCTGGCGGACCGGTAGGACCGGGCGGACCGGCCGACTCGTCAGGACCATGCAGCTCGGTTGGACCCGTCGTCCCAGGCAGACCGGCCGGCTCGTCCGGACGCACCGATCCGCCTTCGAACTGTCCCAGGCAGTCCTCGACCGTCGATGCCTCGTTGAGTGTGGGGATGATGACGCTGATCCGGGGGCCCCCGGCGTGATACGCATTCCCGTGCCCGGACGGGTTATGGTCGAGCAGAGATGCCGGGGTCGATGAGGCTGGCTTATCCGAGGGTCCGTTCCAATGTCCAGATGAAGGCTTCATTTTCTTCCCTCGAACCCGTCGAAATGCGGATGTGGTTCGGTGAGGCCCACTGGCCGGCGCCCGCGCGGACCATGACCCGCCTGGACCAGAGCCGGCGGACGATGGACTGCGTCTCCCGGCCGAAGTCGGCCCAGAGAAAACACGCGTGGCTGGGTATGACCCGGGCGCCGAGCCGCTCCAGTTCGGCGGTCAGGTAGTCGTTCCCGTCCCATACGGCCTGCCGGGACCGCCGGACGTGCTCCTCGTCGCCCAGGGCCGCGGCGGCGGCGTGGACGGACAGGACGTTCCGGCCCAGGAGGCCCATGGAGAAAGGCGCCAGCCGGTAGATCACGTCCCGGTGGGCGACGGCGTAGCCCACGCGGATGCCCCCGAGACCGTACACCTTGGAGAAGGTCCGGAGCACGATCACGTTTTCCCGTTCCTTCGCGACTTCGATGAAATCCCGGTATGCCGGGTCGCGGACGAAATCAACATAGACCTCGTCGATGGCCACGAGGACGTGGGCCGGCACCCGGTCGATGAAATTCAGGATCCGTTCATGGGACAACAGCGCCCCGGTGGGGTTGTGGGGGTTGCAGATGATGACCAGGCCGGTGCGGTCGCCGATCTGCCTGCCCATGTCGTCGAGATCGTGGTTTCCGTCGGGAAGGACGGGCGACTTGCGCGCCTGCACGGCGTGGCCCGCGTCGCGGAGTTCGTCGCCGACGCGCGTGATCTGGCCGTAGGAGGGGAGGGCTTCCAGGACTTCGCCGTGTTTCATCAGGGCCTGCAGGGCCAGGATCTGGAGCAGCTCGGTCGTGCCCACGCCCAGCATCAGGCCGTGGCGGTCGCCGGTGGCCTTGAAATCGAAACCCGACGGGCGGGGGATGTCCAGGTCGTGGTGCCGGATGATGGCCTGCTGCAGGGTCGTCGTGTAGTCGTACCGGTTCATCCAGTCCTGGTGCTTCAGCACGGCTTCTATGGCCGCCGGGGAGGCGCCCAGGGGATTCTCGTTGAAGGCCAGCCGCACCCGGCCCGGTTCGAGTCCCACGCTCTTTACGTCCGCGGGACGGCGGCCCGCAAGCTGGGCCGCAACCGCGTCCGGTCCCGCCAGTCCCGCCGCCAATCCGGCCGCGCCCGCCGGTCCCGGCAATCCCGCCAGTCCCGCCGCCAATCCGGCCGCGCCCGCCAGGCCGCCGCGGAGGAAGTCCCTGCGCGATACGGGATCGTCCCCGATGTATTCGTCAGAGGTCAATTGCCGGGGTCCTGCTCGAGGTGGTCGAAGACGTCCTCCGACACGTTGCCGTATTTCACGCCCGTTTCCCGTTCCACCCGGTCCACGCCCTTGATCTTCTTGATACGGACGATCAGCCGGTCCAGCTGGCTGAGATGTTCCACCTCGATGCCGAAATTCCCGTCCGCCATCCCGTCCGTGGTGTCCATCGCGGCGTGGGTGATGTTAATGCCGGCGTCGGTAATCGTCCGGGAGATCTCGTTGAGCAGGCCGGGCCGGTCGGTACCGAAGATGCGCAGTCCGACGACGAAGAACTGGTCCTTCTCCACGTCCCAGTGCACCTCGAGGCGCCGCTCCAGGTCGTCCACGATGTTGGCGCATTCCTTGTTGTGCACCGTCACGCCCCGACCGCGGGTGATGAAGCCGATGATCGGATCGCCCGGGACCGGCTGGCAGCACTGCGCGAAGCGGATCATCAGGTTGTCGATGCCCGTGACCTTGACCCCGCCCCGGGACCGGCGCACCCGGTCCACGAACCGCGTCAGCACCGACTCCCTGGGCGGTTCTTCCTCGGAAGGCTCCTCGGGAAGCAGCCGCTGGGCGACCTGGGCCGCGGAATACTCTCCCCGTCCGATCGCGGCATAGAGGCGATTCGCGTCGGGCAGCCCGTACTCCTTCGCGAGGCCTTCCAGTTCGTCGGTTACCTTGCGCTTGACCTTGAGCCGTTTCAGCTCCCGGTCCAGCAGGTCCTCGCCGAGGCTGATGCTCTGCTCCAGCGTGGCCTTTCTGAACCACGACCGGATCTTGGAGGACGCCTTGGTGGTCTTGACGATATCCAGCCAGTACGAGCTCGGTGTCTGGTGCGGGGAGGTGAAAATGGTGACGGTGTCGCCGTTCTGCAACTTCCCGGCCAGCGGCGCGATGTTGCCGTTCACCTTCGCCCCGCTGCAATGGAGTCCGATGTCGGTGTGAATGGCGAAGGCGAAGTCCAGCACGCTGGCGCCCTGCGGCAGTTCCTTGAGATCCCCGCGCGGGGTAAAGACGAAGATGGCGTCGTCGTACAGGTCCATGCGCAAGTAACTCATGAACTCCTTCGGATCGGTCATGTCGGTCTGCCATTCCAGCGCCTGGCTGAGCCAGTCTTCCCGGTTCTCGCCGTCCCGGACTTCCTCCCTTCCTTCCTTGTAGAGCCAGTGGGCGGCGATCCCCACTTCGGCGATCCGGTCCATTTCCCGCGTGCGGATCTGGATCTCGGCCGTTTCCCCGTTGGACGCGATGATCGTGGTGTGCAGGGACTGGTACATGTTCATCTTGGGCCGGGAAACGTAGTCTTTGAAACGGTCGAAGATCGGGGTGTAGAGGGTATGGATGATCCCGAGGGCGTGGTAGCAGTTGGGCACCGTGTCGGTCACGACGCGCAGCGCCAGCAGGTCGTAGATCTCTTCGAAAGGCCGGTTGCGGCGCTGCATCTTCGTGAAGATGCTGTAGAAATGCTTGGCCCGGCCGTTCACCGTGGCGTCGATGCCGGCGTCCTTCAGGGCCTTGACGATGGGCTGGCGGATCTCGTCGATCAGCTTCTCTCGTTCCGCCCGCTTCTGGTCCAGCTTGCTCGCGAGATCCCGGTAGACGTCGGGAGACAGGTACTTCAGGCTGAGGTCTTCCAGTTCGGATTTGATCTTGGCCATGCCGAAACGGTGGGCGAGGGGCGCGTAGATCTCCCGCGTTTCGAGGGAGATGCGCTGCTGCTTCTCCTCTTCCAGGAAGGACAGCGTCCGCATGTTGTGGAGCCGGTCAGCGAGCTTGATGAGGATGATCCGCACGTCCTTCGCCATGGAAACGAGCATCTTGCGGAAATACTCGGCCTGGAGTTCCTCCTGGCTTCTGAAGGACAGCCCGGTGATCTTGGTGACGCCGTTCACCAGGACGGCCACTTCCTCGCCGAATTCCGCGGCCAGCTGTTCAATGGTCACCTCTTCCACGTCTTCCACCACGTCGTGCAGGAGCCCCGCCGCGATCGTCACGGCGTCCAGCTGCAGGCCGATCAGCGTAAGCACCACCTGCGTACAGTGCACCATGAAGGGTTCGCCGGACTTCCGGACCTGCCCAGCGTGGTGCAGGGTGCTGAAATGATAGGCCCTTTCGATGAGGTCCAACTGGGCTTCCAGCGCCTCGTCGGAGTCGATTTCCGGATGGGAAATGGCGTACTGCTCCAGCAGTACCTGGACCGGAACGATCGAGGAATGGGTAAGGGTGTTTTCAACCGTCGCAGTCATCGGGACATTCGCCTCGACGGCCCGACATGGGGCCTGAACGCGCTTGACAGGGCCAAGGGGCGATTTAAACTAATGCTTACCCCTTTGGTCAACCAACGCGGAATGCGTGTGTAACGTTTCTTATTTACAATAGGTTATCTTATATACTGTTAGATAACGGGCGAAATGGACCGTTGTCAAGCCGGATTTGGCGGGCAGGGGAACAGGAAAGCCGATACATCGTGGACGAATCGATCGAAGGCGGATCGGTATTCCGGCCCGATGCGGTGGGCGTTCCGGACATTCCTGATCATGGACCGGGTCTCTTTTCCCCGCCGGTCGTAGCGGTCCGGCAAGGGTTCTCCCGTGGTGAAGGGGAACTCGTGCACGCCCAGGTCGAGGCGCAGGACGGGCGCCGGTTGCAGGTTCCATACCGTCTGATTGGCGGATATGACCCGGTCGGCGGAATTGACGACCACCAGCAACCGGTCCTGCAGGTCCTTCATGCGCGCTGCGAGTGCGTCGCCGTGAAACAGCACCTCTTTCAGCCAGCGCAGCGGGGGATCGGCCAGTCGGCGGTGGCGGCCGTCGACGAGGTTTCCGCGGCGGCCGTCGACCAGGTTTCCGCGGCGGCCTTCTATCGCCCCGTCCGGGAATGACTCCGGGAATGACCCGCTGCTAAGATACGCCGACAGCCCCTTCGCGGCCGAATCGTCCATGATGAACAGGCTTTCGGGCCGGATGCCGCCGAGGGGCGCGCCGGACGCGAATAGGGCGGCTCGCGCATCGGAGAACCGTCCGAAGGGATCGGCCAGCAACAGGACCAGGGCCAGGTAGCCGCCCGCCGAGTAACCCAGGAAGCGCGCCTGCGCCCCGGCCCTGCAGGATGCATGCTTGCCCCCTTCGATGCGCGCGACCAGGTCCGCGGCGTCGAAGCAGGACTGCAGCCCGCCCAGGCAGTACCGTTCGGGCGCCCGGTCCAGTCTTTCGCTGATCCGGCCGTTGAAGGGGCTGGTCCGCCCGTTGCCGGTCGTGGCGGCGCGGCGGGCGGCGATCCGCGTCTGTTCCTGCACGCTCCAGAGATCCGATCGCCTCCCCACGTGGAAGGACAGGGGGAAGAGGATGACGGGGATGCCGAGCCGCAGGGCGAAGCTGGCGGCCCAGGGCAGCATCCTGGCGTAGCTGCCCTCGTTCAGCCCGTGGAAGATGACCAGGACCTCGCCGGCGCCCGCCGCGGGCAGATCGACCGGTTCCACCATGAGGTAGTTGAACCCGCGGTTCTCCGCAATGTCCCGGTCCTCCGGCAGCAACAGGCCGGTCCAGCGGGATTCGAAACGGAGGCGGCGCAGCCGGAAGCGTCCGTCGTCGACGGGATCGCTGCCATTCCGGTACAGCCGGTTCAACTCATCGGGCTCGTATACGTTTCCGGGCATCCGTCAACCTCCTGCGCGTCCGATCCGGTCTGCACGTCCGGTTCGGGGCGGATGATCCGTATCGCGCTTTTTTGAACATGCAACCACAAGACCCCCGCCGCGTGACCCTACGCTCGATCCTGATCGGGATCGTCCTGGCCGTTTTCATCAGCCTGTGGATCCCCTACAACGTCTGGGTCGTGCGCGGGACGTTCATGGATTTCGAGCACGTCTCGGCGTCCCTGATGGCGCCCTTCCTGTTCTTCGTCATCGTCGTGAACGGCCTGCTGCGCAAGTACCGCCCCGCGGCCACGTTCACCACGTCTGAACTCCTCGTCATCCTCGCCTTCGGCCTGATCGCTTCCACTGTGCCGTCCCACGCCTTCATGAGCTATTTCATCGGCGTGATCACCACCCCGTACTATTTTGCATCTGCCGAAAACCAGTGGGTAGAGGTTTTCTTCCAATACCTTCCGGCCTGGCTGCTGGTCGACCCCGAGGACCATACCATACGCTGGTTCTATGAAGGGCTGCCCGCCTACGCCCGGCTGCCGTGGCGCCCCTGGGTCGTCCCGCTCTTCTGGTGGGGCACGTTCTTCATCGCCCTGTTCTTCGCGGGGTCCTGCCTGGTAGTGATCCTGCGGAAACAGTGGATCGTCCACGAGAAGCTCAGTTTCCCGCTGGCCCAGGTCATCGCCCAGGTCATCGACGAGCCCGGCGGCCGTTCGTTTCTGCCGCCCTTCATGCGGGGAAGGCTGTTCTGGATCGGGTTCTCGCTGCCGCTGGCCGTGATCGGCTGGAACATTGTCGACTACTTCACGCCGGTCGGGGTGATCCCCATCGGACAGCCCTACGCGACGGACCTCGTCATCGGCCACCTGTTCCCCGCCATCAAGATCAAGATCAACATCTACCTCCTCTGCTTCGCCCTCTTCTCCCCGGTGGACATCCTGTTCAGCATCTGGGTCTTCCACCTGCTGGCCATCCTCGAGTCCGGCGGCATGAACGCCGTGGGCCTGCTAGAAACCGGGGCTTCGCCGGACGCCGCGGTGCGGCTGCAGGAGATCGGCGCCCTGATCGTCTTCGTGCTGTGGGGGTTCTGGAACGCCCGGCGCCACCTGTGGGACGTGGCGCGGAAAGCCCTGGGCCGGGCGCCGGAAGTGGACGATTCCGAGGAGTTCTTTTCCTACCGGGCGGCCGTCCTGGGCGTGTTGCTGGGCGTCGCCTACATGGCGGCCTTCCTGCACATGGCCGGCATGAGTCCTGTCATCATGGCGCCCTTCCTGTTTCTGCTCTTCATTTTCTACGTCGGCGTAGCCCGGATCGTGGCGGAGACCGGCCTGGTCGCCCTCGACCTGCCCATGAACTCCCACGAGTTCCTCATTCGCGGGGTGGGCTCCTCCGGCATAGATCCTTCGTCCCTGACGGTCTTTGGCCTGACCAACGCCTTCGCGCGGAACTGGAAGACCTTTACCATGGTCTCCGTTTCCCACATCACCCGGATCGGGGACCGGGTCTGGACCGACAAGAAGCTGATGTTCGCCGTGATCTGCGGGGCTTTTGCCCTGGCGTTCCTGATCGGTGCCGCATACACCGTCTATTCAGGATATGAGACCGTCGGCGCGTCTCAGTTCGACCAGTGGGCGTTCACCACCGGGAACATCCACTTCTTCGAGAGCGTCAAGGTATGGATCCAGAACCCGACCCGGTTGTCGGTCATGGAGACCGCCTGGTTTTTCCTCGGAGGTCTGGTCATGATGGTGCTGATCTTCCTCCGGTACAAGTTCCCGGGCTGGCCGCTGCATCCCGTCGGACTCACCATTGCCCGCGGGGTGGCGATCGACAACGGGGCCTTCACCCTCTTCGTCGCGTGGGCGGTCAAGGTCCTGCTGCTCCGGTCCGGCGGCATCAGCCTGTTCCGCCGCGCCCAGCCGCTGATCATGGGGATGCTGGTCGGGTTCTGCACGGGACTCGTCCTGTCCAACCTCGTGGACATCATCTGGTTCCCGGGACAGGGCCACCGGATACACGGCTGGTAGGCGCTGCCGACCGGCGGTTACGCGGCCGGCAGGCGTTCAGGGTCGCCGGTTACGCGGCCGGCAGGCGTTCAGGGTCGCCGGTTACGCGGCCGGCAGGCGTTCCGGACCGCCGACATACCTGGCGTGTGAGGGTGCGGGAAATGTTGCGATTCTTTGACGAATAGAATTGACATTCGGGTGCCTAACTCCATATAATCAAATGGTTTTGTGGATTTGAACCCGCCTGGAGATCGCCGAGGGCCGTTTGATGGATCAGCTTGACCTGACTATACGCATCGCCGGCGAGAACGGCGAAGGCGTGCTTACCGTCGGCGACGTGCTGGCCGAAGCGCTGGCCCGGTCCGGCCTGCACATCTATACCTTCAAGAACCTTCCCGCCGAAATCAAGGGCGGCGCGTCCATGACCCAGGTCAGGGTGCAGGACACGCCCGTGCGCTCGCCCGGCGACGCCCTGGACATCCTGATGGTCTGGAACCAGGAGAACTACGACATTCACGTGGGCGAGGTCAAGCCTACCGGCGTCGTGATCTACGATCCGGACGAATGCGACGCGGACGAAAGCCTGGCACTGACGCAGATCGGCGTGCCGCTCCAGACGATCACGAAGACCGTCATCAAGACGATGAAGTCCAAGAACGTGCTGGCCTTCGGGATCCTGACCGCCTGCCTCGGCATTCCCTTCGATTCGGCGAAGCAGATGGTGTCCGAAAGCCGGTGGGGACGGCGCAAGGAGTTTCTCGAGTCCAATATCAACGCGTTGAAGCAGGCCTATGTCTACGTAGACGAAAACGGCATCGACCTGGGTCTCCGGGTCGCCGTCGAGCGCAAGAACGGACACGCCCAGCTGATCATGACGGGGAACGACGCGCTCTGCATGGGCGCCCTGGCCGCCGGTTGCCGGTACTACGCCGGGTATCCCATCACGCCGGCCAGCGACGTCATGGAGACGCTGGCGAAAGCGATGCCCAGGGTGGGCGGCGTCCTGATGCAGACCGAAGACGAGATCGCCGCCATCACCGCTTCCATCGGCGCATCTTTCACCGGCGCGAAGGTGATGACCGCCACGGCGGGGCCGGGCCTTTCCCTCATGGTCGAGGCCCTCGGCCTGGCGACCATGGAGGAGATCCCGCTCGTAGTCGTCGACGTCCAGCGCGGCGGTCCGAGCACCGGCATGCCCACCAAGACGGAGCAGTCGGACCTGAACCTGGCCATACACGGCGCCCACGGCGAAGCGCCCCGCATCGTGATCGCGGCCACCAATACCGAAGACTGTTTCTACACGGCGGTCAAGGCCTTCAATCTCGCGGAGAAGTACCAGACCCCGGTCATCTTGATCAGCGACCAGCATCTCTCTCAGCGCGCGCAGGTCATGTCCCGCCCCGATCTGAGCGAGGTCGAGATCGTGGAGCGAAAGCAGCCCGAACTGAACGGCAGCGTCACGCCCGAGGAGTTCGACCGGTACGAGATGACGGACGATTACATCTCCCCCATGCCATTGCCGGGCCGCCATGGCCAGCACTATGTGGCCACGGGCCTGGAACACGATGAGCACGCCCACATCGATTACTCGCCCGAAGCCCATATCCGCATGACCGAAAAGCGGCACCAGAAAATCGAATCCGCGGTAAACGAGCCCGGGTTCGTCCAACGGTACGGCGCGGAGGACGCCCAACTCGGGCTGATCGGCTGGGGATCGTCGGAGGGTCCCATTCTGGAAGCGCTGGACCGGACCCTGGCGAAAGGGTACAAGGTGGCCGCCCTGATATTCAAGATGCTCCATCCCCTGCCGGAGAAGGAGGCCCGCGCCTTCATCGAATCCATCCCGGTGGTCTCGGTGGTGGAACTAAACGCCAGCGGGCAGTTCGCGAACTACCTGCAGGGCCGCCTGGCGGTTTCTCTCCAGCGGTTCAACATCATAACGGGACTGCCCTTCAAGGCGGGCGAGATCGAGGAATACATCGAAGGAGTGCTGCAGTATGGCTGAAGTCCGTACGGCCGACACCGCCAAGACCACGGCGCCCGAGCGTTCCGGTCAGGCCGGTCAGTCAGAGCCGGCCGAGCCGGCCAAGCCGCCCGCAAAACGAACGCTCAAGGACTACCGGAGCGAAGTCAAGCCCACCTGGTGTCCCGGCTGCGGGGATTTCGGCGTGCTCGCCGCATTGCAGCGCGCGCTGGCCGAACGCAACCTGGATCCCAGGGACGTGGTCATCGTGTCGGGCATCGGCTGTTCCGGCCGGCTGCCTGAATTCGTCAATGCCTACGGCCTGCACGTGGTACACGGCCGGGCACTGCCCGCGGCCCAGGGCGTCAAGGCGGCCAATCCCGACCTGACCGTCATCGCCGTCGGCGGCGACGGCGACGGGTTCGCTATCGGGGGCGGCCACGTGCCCCACGCCGTGCGGCGCAACCAGGACATCACCTATATCGTGATGGACAACCAGGTGTACGGTCTGACCAAGGGCCAGCCCTCACCCAGCACGCCCACGGGGATGCAGGCGCTGCGGCGGAGCGTTTCCATGCCCAAGATGGCGCCCTACGAAGGGGTGCTGGAAGGCCAGTTGAACATCCTGGCCATGGTGATCGTGTACGGCTGCAGTTTCGTTGCGCGCACATTCTCCAGCCAGGCGTCGGAAATGGCGAAAATCATCGGCCGGGGGCTCGATCACCCCGGGTTCGGCTTCGTCCACGCGATGAGTCCCTGCCCCACCTTCTACAACACCTACGACCCCTGGAAAGAGTCTTTCATGCCGTTGCCGGACGACTGGGACACCGGCGACCGGATCAAGGCGATCGACATGGCCATGGAAGAGGTCGGTGACGGCGTCTTCCACAGCGGCGTGTTCTTCCAGGACGTGTACCGCACCTATACCGACAAATTGCAGGACGTGTACGCCAAGGCCTACGGCGACGAGCAGGCGACCATCGACGCCCTGATGGACCAGTACGCCTGAGCCTGCGTGCCCGGTCGGTCTTTAATCCCTGAACATCACCGGAACACCACGGTACGGCGTCCGTTGATCAACACGCGCCGTTGTATGTGGTAGAGTACCGCCCGCGCCAGCACGATGCGTTCGATGTCGTGCCCCACGGCCGTCAGTTCCGCCGGAGACATGCGATGGGTCACGGTCTCCACGTCCTGGTCGATGATCGGACCTTCGTCGAGGTCGGCCGTCACGTAATGGGCGGTGGCGCCGATCAGCTTCACCCCGCGCCGATGGGCCTGGTGGTAGGGCCGGGCGCCCTTGAATCCCGGCAGGAATGAGTGGTGGATGTTGATGATGCGGCCCGCCATCCGCTCGCAGACCTCGGGGCCGATGATCCGCATGTAACGGGCCAGCACGACGAAATCGATGTTGTTTTCCTCGATCTCGTCGATCAGCCGCTCCTCCTGTTCGTCCTTGTTCTCCGGCGTTATGGGCAGGTGCAGGAAGTCGATGCCCGATTCCTTCGCCAGCTGTCCTGCGTCCGGGTGATTGGAGATGATCAGCGGAATATCCAGCCGGAGCTTGTCCATGCGGGTGCGGTTCAGCAGGTCCAGCAGGCAGTGCAGTTCCCGCGACACCATGATGAGCGCCCGGGGCCGCGTATCGTCGGCGGACAGGTCCCACTGCATCTCGAGTTCGTCCGCCAGGGGCGCGAAGGTCCGCCACAGGGACCCCAGCGTTACCGGACCGCCGAAATGCACCCGCATGAAGAACCGTTCGCTGAACGGATCGATGTACGTGTCGCTTTCGATGACGTGGCAACCCTGTTCCGACAGCCAGCGGGTCACGGTGTAGATCAGTCCCGTGCGCTTGGGACAGGACAGGGCCAGCAGGAAGTTCTTTACGGTGCGTGCCTTCATGAACGGAGACCGTTACCGTGGGTTTGTGGTTTGGCTGCGTACCGCGAGTCCTCTTCGGTGGGCAGGATCGAAGATGAAGAGGGCATGAAGGTGGACCCTTCCGCAGGGCCCGGTTACCGTGGAGCGGCGGGCGAGATCAGGCGGGACCGGGCGAGACCAGGCGAGACCGGCCGGGCGCTGGCGGACGCTGGCGGGCGCTCCGCGCTGGCTTGACCGGCGCAGGTCCGTCAGTCGTCCGTGAAGAAATCCGCGTTGATCTGGATGTAGTTCTGCCATTCGTCCGGAGTGTCTTCTTCGGCGAAAATGGCCTCAACCGGACATTCGGGCTCGCAGGCGCCGCAGTCTATGCACTCTTCCGGATCGATGTACAGCATCCGTTCGCCGTCCTTGGTGTGAATGCAGTCCACCGGGCATACATCGACACAGCCCTTGTCCATAACGTCAATGCATGGCTCTGCGATAATGTAGGTCATCCGAGTCTCCTCGCTAAAACACGCTTTTTTGAAACAAACCGGCTTTGAGGATGCGTCGAACCCGGTACCGTTGGGTACAAACAATCAAACCAGGCAACGGTTCCGCCGCCAAAATACCGTAGTATAATAGTCGGCCCGCCATGGCCTGTCAAGCCTGAATTCGTTTGACCGCGGACCGGTTCTCCCTTAAGTTCAAAGGCCATGCCACCGTTCGCCGTACCCACCGAGCTGGCCCGCCGTTACGACGTCTGTTTCAAGTCCATAGCCATCGGCAAGTGGGTGAACCTGGACATGCTGGCGGTACGCGATCCCGATGTGCTCATCGACGAAATCGACCCGGAATTCTACGATGAGGATGAACGCCTGCCCTACTGGGCGGAGATCTGGCCCTCGGCGATCGGTCTCGGCCGTCACCTGTTCGAGTACCCCGCGCCCGCCGGTTCCCGGATCCTGGAACTGGGCTGCGGCATCGGCCTGGCCGGTATCGCCGCGGCCGCGGCCGGACTGGCGGTCACCGCGTGCGATTACGAAGAAGACGCCCTGGCCTTCGCCCGGTATAATGCCCGGCTGAATGCCCTGGATAGGCGCGTATCCTTCCGCTTCCTGGACTGGAGAAACCCGGATCTCGACCGCAAGTACACCATTGTAATCGGCTCGGACATCCTGTACGAAAGGCCGAATCACGACCCGATCCAGCGCCTGCTCCACGAAACGCTGGAACCGGGCGGCATGTTCCTCGCGAGCGATCCCGACCGCCGGGCGGCCGCCCCCTTCGTCGAATCCATGATCGTCCGGGGATACCGCCACAGCGCGCAGCCCCGAAAGGTGAAATTCGAAAGCAAGGACAACCGCATCATCGTCCATCGGTTTCTGAAGGAAGACTGAGCCGCTGCGCTGAGTTGGCCGCCGTGAGACGTTGCCCCTGGGTTGACCGCCGTGAGCCGCTGCCCCTGGGTTGACCGCCGTGAGTAGGCCGTCCCGAGCCCGCCGCCCAGATCGGAAAGGACATGAAAGAAACCATCGACCAACTGCCGGAGGGGATCCGCGGGCAACTGCGCCGGGCCGGCCGCCTGGCCGATGAATCGGGACTGGCGCTGTACCTGGTCGGCGGGACCGTACGGGACCTGCTGCTGGGACGTTCCAGAACGGACATCGACCTGGCCGTGGAAGGAGACGGCATGGGATTCGCCGCCCGGCTGGCCCGGGCGTCCGGAGCCCGTTCCACACCGAATGCCCGGTTCCTGACGGCCACCGTGGAAATGCCCGAAGGCCACAGCCTGGACGTAGCCACGGCCCGCAGCGAGACCTACGACCGTCCGGGCGCGCTGCCCAGGGTGGCGTCCGCGACGATGGACGTGGACCTGGCGCGGCGGGATTTCACGATCAACGCCATGGCGGTCTCGCTGAACGGGCGGAGCTTCGGCGAATTGGTAGATCCGTTCGAGGGCACGTCCGACCTGCGGAAGAAACGGGTCCGCATTCTCCACGACCGGAGCTTCATCGACGATCCGACTCGCCTCTTCCGGGCCGTCCGGTTCGAACAGCGCCTTCGGTTCAGGCTCGAGCACGGGACGGAACGGAGGTTCCGGGAAGCGGTCGCGGGGGGCATGATCGGTAACCTTTCCGGACCCCGGTTACTCGAGCAGTTGAAACTGGTCTGCTACGAGCCGGATCCCTGGCTGGTCTTCAACCGGCTGGAAGGACTCGGGGTCCTCAGGGCCATCCACCCCGCCCTCGGATCCGACGAGGGACTGAAGACCCTGGTCCGGGAGATCAGCCCGTCTGGCGGCCCGGCGTCCCCGGCCGGCGACGGCTGGTGGATCCTGTACCTGGTGGCGCTGTTCGGCCCGCACCGGGCGGAGACCTTGCAGGGCGTCGTGGACCGGCTGAAGCCCAACCGGCGTCTCAGGAAGGCCATCGAGGACATGTCCCGGTGGTCCTTCGTGGAGCGGGCCGTCGCGTCGGGGGAGATCGACACGCCGGCGGACTTCTTCCGCGCGGTGCGATCGATATCGGAGGACACCATGCTGTTCGTCACCCTGACCCACCCGGACGAAGGCATGCGGAAACGTTGCGTATCCTATTACCACCAGCACAGGCACATGCGCCTTTCCATCGACGGAGGCACGCTCAAGGACCTGGGCATCACGGAGGGTCCGGCTTACGGCCGGATCCTGGACGAAGTGCTTATGATGAAAATAAACGGCGAAATCGGGACAGAGGAGGAGGAACGCCGCGCCGCCCGGAGTCTCTGGTCGCGCCTTCACCGCCCCGAGCCCTGAATGGATCCGCTGTCACAGCAAAGGAGTTTCCATGCCCGACTTTACGATCCTGTTCGTCGCCATGCCGGCGATCCTCTTCGCCCTGACCTTTCACGAGTACGCCCATGCCTGGGCGGCGTGGAAACTGGGCGACCCCACGGCGCGCAGCATGGGACGGCTTTCGCTTAACCCCCTGGTGCATCTCGACCCGGCCGGGACCATCATGCTGGTCATCACCGTCATGAGCGGATTCGGCATCGGCTGGGCGAAACCCGTGCCGGTGGATCCACGCTACCTGCGCAATCCACGGAAGGACATGCTCTGGATCGCCCTGGCCGGGCCGGTGTCGAATATCATCCTGGCCTTCATCCTGGTGGGTATCTTCACCCACATGCCCTCGGGCGGCGCCCTGACCGACACGTTGCGCCAGATGATCCGGTACGGGATCATCATCAACCTGGCGCTGGCCTTCTTCAACATGCTGCCGATCCCCCCGCTGGACGGGTCGCGGGTCCTGAAGGGACTGCTGCCCCCGGCGCAGGCGCAGCGGTACGGCCAGCTGGAAATGTACGGCCCCATGCTGCTGATCGGCCTGATTATCGCGGACCAGATGCTCCGCCTGGGTATCATCCGGACCTGGATCGCCGTGCCTGCCCAGATCAGCCTGCAACTGATGAGCGAAATCTTCAGCAGTTTCTGAGCGGGGAGCTTCATGCGGCTGAGTACCGAAACGGTCCGCCTGGACCTCATCCATCCATTCCGCATCGCCCGCGAGGTCAGCGATCACAAGCAAAACGTGCTCGTGCGCATCTCCGACGGCGAGTTGACCGGCACGGGTGAAGCCGCACCTTCCCGCTACTACGGGGAAGACGCCGGTTCGGTCATCCGGGCGCTGGAGAAAGTGCCGTCGCTCCTCGGCGGTGATCCATTCGAACTCGAAAAATCTACCGATCGCCTCGCGTCCGCGCTTCCGGGCGATCCCTCGGCGCGCGCGGCCGTGGATATCGCACTGCACGATCTGGCCGCACAGCGGCTCGGCGTACCGCTCTACCGGTGGCTCGGTCTCGATCCCGCAAAAACACCCGTCACTTCATTCACCATCGGCATCGACGAGCCGGCAACCGTTCGTCGCAAAGTGCGGGAGGCCGCCGAATACCCGGCGTTGAAGATTAAGCTCGGTTCGGAAAAGGACCTCGATATCATGCGTGCGATCCGGGATGAAACGGATGCGCGCATCCGGATCGACGCCAACGCGGGGTGGACGGCGGACCAGGCCGTGGAAATGGTCGGCCGCCTGTCCGAGTTCGGCGTGGAACTCGTGGAGCAGCCCCTGCCCCCCGGTTCGCCCGCGGACTGGCACAGGGTGCGGGAGGCCGCGTCCATGCCGGTCTTCGCCGACGAAAGCGTGCTGGTCTCCCCGGACGTGCCCGCCATGGCCGGCCTGGTGGACGGCGTCAACGTTAAACTGATGAAGTGCGGCGGGGTCCGCGAAGCGCTCCGCCTCATCCATACCGCCCGGGCCCACGGGATGCGCGTCATGATCGGCTGCATGATCGAAACCTCTGTCGCCATCACCGCCGCGGCCCACCTCTCCCCATTGGCCGATTATGCCGACCTGGACGGCAACCTGCTGATTTCCAACGATCCTTTCAGCGGGGCAAACGTTCGGCAGGGACGCCTGGTCCTGCCGGAGGGACCGGGAATCGGGATAGCGCCCAGGTCATAGGCAAACGCCCCTTCCAGCGTCCGCCTGCCCTTCACCGCTCGTTGCCGCGGCCTCACCGTCCGATACCGTTCCATGACGCGTGCCCGAAGGGTCTCACGGCGGTTTCGAAGCACAAACCATCAATAATTTAATTAAATAAAACGTATGGACGCCGGATATGCCTGCGCGCTTATAGCCGAGGAGGCTCCCGGCGGCGCCCACGGGCTCGCAGTGCAGTGGCCTGCCAACAAACGCGCACTGACCTTTCGCCCCGTCAATACGGATCTTGGGCGGCTGGCCCTATCAAAAATCACAAAAAAGTGTTGACTATGATTAAATGAAGTATAAATTATGCTTCACGGTAGTTAATAGTGCTTTGACGGATTGAATGAAATCCGCCCGCATCAAGTTGTTTCACGTCGGGCGGCACTGATATCCGCACAATCTGCGACAGTTCACTGACTGTCCATTACGCGTAATGCACTGGACGGGAAAGGAGGACATATAGAACGGTGCCGTTAAGCAACAACCTTATTACTGCAAAGCGTAACATTCGATAAACGGGAGACGACAATGCATTACCTCATAGTAATTGTGATTGCGTTCGCGCTATCCATGATGGGATGCGAAGGCAAGACAGGCCCCGCCGGCCCTACCGGTCCTCAAGGCGCGGCTGGTCCGCAGGGCGTGGCGGGTCCTGCCGGCAATCAAGGCGCGGTTGGTCCGCAAGGTCCCGAAGGCCCGCAAGGTCCCGAAGGTCCGCAAGGTCCCGAAGGCCTGCAAGGTCCCGAAGG
>VXWP01000053.1:0-46338 GCA_009835325.1 Gemmatimonadota bacterium
ATAAATGTTGTAGATGCCTCGTTTAGTCACACCGCCGAAGGGCGTATCTACCCTGGTTCGTTAATTGATTAGTCGAGGGATTTGCTGGAGTCTCGACTGATTAGAAAACAAAGTCAGTCGCAACGAAGGCAAATGGGCAGAAACAGACTACGGGAGGAATGGATATGCGCAGATTTAACTCGGTCCGATATCCTGCTTTGATCGATGGCGAAAAAGGTGCGTATGGTGTGTCTTTCCCCGATCTTCCAGGTATCGTTGCCATGGGAGACACCATCGACGAGGCCTTGATGAACGCGGAAGAAGCACTCAGGGACTATGTGATCGAAACAGAGAAGGACGGCGGTGAGATCGTGCAACCATGCGCACAGGAGGAAGGCGTGGATGTCCGGCTCGAGGTCGTTTGGGTTACAGTGAATCGTTGACTGATTGTGTCAATCCGGGAGGATCACGCCATCGTCTTCCTTAGCGTATACCGTCCCGGTTCGGGGACGTACCCCAGCTTGCGGTTGAGCACCAGCATGGGACTATTCGTCGAATCGTTGTGCGTGCTGAGTGATCGTGCGCCCTGGCTGCGAGCATAGCGTATCGCGGCGAGCTTCAACGCCAGGGCGATACGTCGCCTGCGGTATGACCGGATAACCCCGGTATGCACGTTGAAAGCCTGGTGCGCCTCCGGGTAAAGCCGGACGGCGCAGATCCCGACCCAACGATCGCCGTCGGCCGCGAGTAACTGGCCGTCCGGACTGTACCAGCCCGACTCGTAGACCCACTCGTTGAATTCCGCGAAGGACAGCCCATGACCGGTCCAACCCGGCACGTCCCGGTCGGTAATCGCATTGACTTCGTAGAGTTTCCTCCGTGCCTCCGGCGTATCTCCGAAATCCGCAAGGGAGTATATCCGAATACCCGAAGCCGCTTTGTCCTCGAGTATCGGCGCATAAGGGGATTCGTCGAAGTGTTCCAGGTCCAGGCTCGACTGAAACAGATGCCGATCGCGCTCGAATCCCCGCCGCCTTGCGAAGGCCTGCGAGACGGGGCAGTCGTCCCGGACCTCGCTGGTCACCGTGCCGGCGTTGTGGTGCTGCAGAAACGCCTGCATTTCCGCATACAATGCCGTGCCGATCCCCTGTCCGCGCCACGCCGGCGCCACCCCTGCCCAGGCATAGAACTGTCCTTCCGGATCCCAGGTTTCGTGGACCGACACCACGTAACCCACCACGACATCGTCCCCGTTTACGGCTACCTGGCGATAACTGATTCTGCCCGGCGCATCGTGGGTCAACCACTCGTGCACGGTCTCTACGGATATGGGATTCTGTTCGAAGGCATTGACGACGGAAGCGATGCCGGGTTCATCGGTGGAGGGAAGGGCGGGGCGGAGACGGAACATGAAGTTGGATTTGTGGGTAGGATTCCGAATACCAGAAGCCTTCTTCGGAACTCCCTACACCAGCACCCCGGGCATGGGCTTGAACTGGCAGGCCTCGACGAAGATCTCGAAGAAGTCGGGGGTGGTTTCGAGCTCGACGTGTTCGATGTCCTTGACCAGCGCTTCCAGTTCCGCGCGGCGGGAGCGGGACAGGAGGACCTCTCGGGCGCCCTGGACGGCGGCGTTGCCGACCTTGACGATGCGGTCCTCGGGCACGGGGGCGAGGAACCCGATGTCGATGGCATTGCGCACGTCCACGTAGTTGGCGAATCCCCCGGCGAGGAAGAGGCGGTCCACGTCGCCGGGCGCGACGCCGAACGTGCGCAGCACGATGTACTGCCCGCAGTAGTTGGCGGCCTTGGCCTGGGCCAGGTTGCTGGCGTCCTGCCGGGACAGGGTGATACCTGACTCGGCCACTACGTCCACTTCGAACTGCTTCCGGTCGGAAAACACGCCCTTCGGACTCATCATGCCGTGGCGGCGCAGTTCGGCGAGGAGGTCGATCAGTCCGGAGCCGCAGATGCCCTGGGGCGCGGTATCGCCGATGGTGCTCCAGGCAAACCGCTCATCTTCCCATTTCAGCGATTCGATGGCGCCCTCGTAGCCCGGCATGCCGTACTGGATGCCGCCGCCCTCGAAGGCCGGTCCGGCGGGACACGAAGCCGTGATCATGCGCCCGTTGCCCGCCACGACCACCTCGGTGTTGGTGCCTACGTCCACCAACATGGATACACCCGGTTGCGCGGCCAGTTCGACGGTCGCCAGGTCGGCCGCCACGTCGCCGCCCACGTGGCTGGCGATAAGGGGCATACCGTAGACCCGGGCTTTCGGATTGGCCCGGAGCCCCAGGCGGCGCGTGCCGATGGTCAGCGCCGTGGTCTCCCGCTCGCCCGCGAGATACTCGTTCTCGATCTGTGACTTGTAGGGTTTCTGGCCGATGCTCTGCACGTCGAGCCGGAAGAAGAGATCCCGCATGGTGGCGTTGCCCGCCACGACGATCTCGTAGATCTCCTGCCGTGCCGTGCCCGTGCGCTCGCACCAGTCCATGATCTCGTGGTTGACGGCGTTGATGATGGCGTTCCAGAGTTCGTCCTCGAAGGCGCCGTCGTAGGAGATCCGGTGCATCACGTCGCTGCCGCCGAAGCGCTGGGGATTCTCGAAGGAGCAGACGTGGACGCTCTTGCCGGTCTCGAGGTCCACGAAGTCCATGACCACCGTGGTCGTGCCCAGGTCGATCGCGAGCCCGTAGACGTGTCCGCGGAACTGGTCGACCTGCTCGCCGTCGTAGAAGATGTCATCGCCCCGCCGGGTGACCACGGGGTCGAGCGCCGTCTCCTTTTCTTCGGTAACGGTCAGGATCTTGGGCGTGCGCCGCAGGGGTGCGAAGGCGACGTTCACGTTCGGGTCGATGACGCGCGCCTGGCAGGCGAGGCGGTAGTTCTCCCGCAGGAAGGACTCCGGCTTCGTCCGGGGCGCAAGCCCTTCCATCCCCTGCTGGATTTCCACGATGCACTCGTGGCAGATGCCGTTGCGGAAGCAGGACGTGGGTACCTGCACGGCGAGGTCGTCGGCGTAGTCGAAGATGGACTTGCCGATAACCGCGGGCCGGGTCGTCGTGCCGTCGGTCACCGATCCGCCGGTCACCGGTCCGCTGGCTGGATCCGATCCGCCGGCCGGTTCCGATCCGCCGGCCGGTTCCGATCCGCCGGCCGGGTCCGCGGATATATCCAAGGGCGCTTCCTCCGTCTCCCAGGCGCTGTGGTAGTCGAGCTTGTCGTCGCCGCCGCATACGAGCAGTCCACCGGCTTCCCGGGGCTTGCGCTGGTTGCGGCACCCGAACCGGGCGGTGCATTCGTCGAAACGGTTCTTGTAGGGGCAGCGGTAGGTGGCCTGCTCGGTCGCGTGGGCCATCATGTCCTTGAAGATAGCCGTGATGCGGTCCAGCCGCTCCTGGTACGCCGCCTTGTCGATCTTTTTCATGGGAGAATGTAGGGGAGACCGCCGGACCGGCTGGTCAGGCTTCCTGTTCCTGCTTGAGCTCTACGAGGAGACGCTGGGCCAGTTCCACGCAGCCCACCGCGTCCTCGGCGGTGCCGTCGGCACCCATGTCGTCGGCGAACTCCTGGGTGACCGACGCGCCGCCCACCATGATCTTGACGTCCTCCCGCATGTCGTTGTCGATGAAGGCGTCGATGGTCTTGCCCATGTTGGGCATGGTCGTGGTGAGCAGGGCCGACATGCCCAGCAGGGGCGCTTCGTGTTCCTCCACCGCATCCATGAATTCGTCCTCGGAGGTGTCCACCCCCAGGTCGTGGACCACGAACCCGGCGCCGCGCAGCATCATGATGCACAGGTTCTTGCCGATGTCGTGGAGGTCGCCCTTGACCGTGCCCATGATGACGGTGCCGACGGGCTCGATGCCCGAGGCGGAAAGGATGGGCTCGATGTGGGCCATCCCGGCCTTCATGGCCCGGGCGCAGGCGAGGACTTCAGGGACGAAGATGAAGTTCTCCCGGAACTTGATGCCCACGACGCTCATGCCGGCGATCAGGCCGTCGTCCATCACCTCCAGCGCCTCGACCCCGTCGTCCAGGGCCGCCCGGGTCAGCGTGTCGACCGTCCCGTTGTCCCCGTCTATGAGGGCCGCGGAGATCTCCTGCATGGCGGGCGTCGCCCGGGCGAAAGCGTCGATGATCCGCGTCCGCTCGTGGGGTCGTTCGATGAACTCTTCTATTTCGTCCTTCAGAAAGTCGTTGGCGATATCGTTTAGTGCTGCCATGCGCTCCTGTCCGGTCCTCCCGGTTTCATGCCGCGTGAGTCTTGTGCCAGTCCTTCACCGCCTGCGGGATTGCCTTCAGGTTCTCGACGGACGCCTGCAGGGGAACCGCGCACTCCGGTCCCACCATATGAATGCCGTGTTCCAGGTTCTGGCAGACTTCCTGGCCCACTTCTTCGGGACCCCGTGCAAAAAGCGTCTCGGGATTGTTGATGTTGCCCACGAGGGAGATCTTGCCGTCGACGGCCTCCATGGATTCCTGAGGCTTGTTCTTCGAATCGAAATGAAAGGCCGCGAAGCCTGTCTCGGCGATGTAGCCCATGCGGTCCACGGTGCGCCCGCAGATATGCATGATCAGCGGGATGGGAATCCGTTCGGCCATCTCGATGTGCAGGTCCCGCAGGAACCGCCGGTAGTAGTCACTGCTCACCAGGTCGCCCGTGGCGTGGTCGGGCAGGGTCAGGGCGTCCGCCCCGGCCTCGATCTGCGCGATGCCGAACTCCACCGTGGCTTCCTTCATGCGGTCCAGGGCGAGATGGGTCCTGCCGGGGTCGTCGAGGGACATGAGCAGGAAGGGTTCCACGCCGAAGCAGTGGTAGCCCAGGGACCAGGGGCCCATGGTCTTGCCGATGACCGCCACCTCGTCGCCGTATTCCTTCTTGAGCTTGCTGATGGCGTCGAGGACGCACTTCGTGTCCCGGTGCGTCAGGAAATCCGAAGGGAGCTTGATATCGTCCACATCGGTCCAGATGGGTTCGCGCATCTGGACGGTCGGCCAGTTGTCCTTTTGCTCCCACTGGATCTTGCAACCCAGCGCGGAGGACTCCTGGATGATGGTAAAGACCGGCATGATGGTGTCGAATCCGAGTTCCGTGTAGCTCGTGGCCGCGAGACGGGCCATGAGCTCCGGGTCCCGGTTGGCGTCCGGAAAAGGCGCGTCGACGAGATCCATCAGTTCCACCGTGGCGACGGACGTCGGATTGCACACGGGCGTGCGGTCCACGGGCTCTCCCTTCAGGGCGGCGAGTACCCGGTCCCGGCCCTTCATCTGCTTGATGGTGTTATCGCTCATAACAGTCTCCTTTAACCGTCCTGCTGACTGGGCGCGGCCAGGACGCCCCGGCTCGCGACCGCCTCCTGTTCGCGCAGGACAGCGCGGACGTTGGGTGCGCGGACCAGCAACAGCCCCACCAGCGCGTCGTGTTCCTGGCCACAGGGGAAAGCTACCTGGTCCAGGGTGCCGGTTACCTCGTCCATCTCGGCCAGCTTCATCAGGCCGCCCGCGATAAAGGAGATACGGCGCTCGCGGTCCTTGCCCTCGCCGTGGGCCGTAACGCGGTAGACGCCGTCGCCCTCGCTCAGGACCTGGATCTGCAAGCCCGACTTCTTGTCCAGGATCTGCAGCGGCCGTGGTTCGACGGGGTCGGCCGAATCAAGTTTGCAGGCTTCGAGGAAAACCCGCTTTACCGCAAGCTGGTGTGCATAGCCGCAGTGAAACCTCAGACGCCCGCCGTCGGCTGGTTCCATGCCTCCGAGGACTTCCATGGCCTTCACCACGAAGGCGATCCGATCCTCGACGCCTTCCCGCCGGCTGTAGGTGAATACCTGGTAGACCGGTCCCGAGTCATCCTGCTGGCGGTACAGGCCGATCGAAATGTCTCCGAAATGGGCATCGAGGGGTACCAGTTCGATGCGCCTGCCTATGTCGACGGTCTGACCCAAATCCCTACCTCGTTCGTGGCTGTTCGCGGCCGGCACGATCCGCCCCGGTTGGCCTTTCGCCGGATCGTCTGCCGTGGCCCATCTCTTCACCGCGCGGTCGGGCCTATCCCCTGTCGTATCCGTCTTCCAACTGCTTCAGAACAGCTTCGGCCACCGCTTCGGCCTCTTTTTCTTCGCCCGGCCATTCCTGCTTATCGGACCAGTGCCACTCGTCCAGGTAGGCGTCGGTGCCGGTCAGCCCGTCCCGCATGGCCACCCGGTCGATTTCCTGCTGGAACCAGTCGGGCATCTGGCGCGAGAGAGGCCGGCGGCTTCCACTACGGCCTCCATAGACGCGCACCTGCGCCGGGATGTCCCGCCAGTATAGTACCTGGTACACCGCCATGGTGACCGATCCTGTACTCTGGTCGCGCCCGTGTTGTACGTCGGAGGTACCATCCGAGCCACGTAACCCTTCAACCAGGGCCCTCGAACCGTGTCTATACCGCCCGGTCCATCGCCTCGCGGAAGGCCCGGATGTGGGCGACCCCCGTGCCGCAGCATCCGCCGATGAAGTATGCGCCGGCCTGCAGGAGGTCCGGCACGAAGGCGGCCATTTCCTCCGGCGTGTTGGCGTAGTAAGTCCTGTGCTGCTCATCCAGGCGGGCCTTCCCCGCGTTGGGGTAGGCCATCATCCGTTTCGCCGGTTCCTTCCTGGCTTCCATGGCATGCTTCAACTGGCCGATGCCGTTTATGGCGTGGGGCATTCCCGTGTGCTCGTCCCGCCGGGACTCCGCGCCACAGTTCAGGCCAACGATCTGAACGTGCCCGAGCAGGTCGTGCCCGTCGGACTGCGCACCGCCCGCGAGGATCTCCAGCAGATCCGCCGCCGAATGACCCCAGTCCGTCTTGTAAATCACCTCGCCCGTGGATCGGTCCTTCGTGTACTTGTACGTCAGGTTCACGGCGATGGGCAGGCCGAACTTCCGCAATTCGTCTATGGCCAGGGCCGCCTCGTTGGCGGAGAACATGGTCTCGACGCAGAAGAAATCGACGCCGCCCTCGGCCAGGAGCGTTCCCACGCGCTCGTGGGCGTCCCGTGCGATGCTGTTCGCGATGCCGAACTCCGTATCGCCGCTGTCGGCCTCGATGGCGCCCGGGAGGGGACCGATGGATCCGGCGAGGTACACGTCCTTACCACTGCGTTCGATGGCGGTCCGGGCGTGTTCCACGGCCAGCCGGATCAGTCCATCGGATTCCGCCGCGTCCTTCCCGGCCATTTCGAGGTGAGGATACGAAGCCACGAATGTGTTG
Organism: Gemmatimonadota bacterium; assembly: GCA_009835325.1. Lineage (NCBI taxonomy): Bacteria > Pseudomonadati > Gemmatimonadota > Gemmatimonadota bacterium. The sequence goes on from VXWP01000053.1 coordinate 7,221, forward strand.
GTGCCGACAACCTCGGCGCCCGCTTCAATATAATCGGAATGGATACTGCTGACAATATCGGGGTACAGTTCGTTGGCCAGCGCGCTGTTGGCCAGTTCGATGCCGTGGGCGAAGAGTTCGGTGCCGAAACCGCCGTCGTAGAGGAGGGGGCGGTCGTCGTCGATGCGTTCGAGAAAGGATATCATGCAGCATACTCCGAAAGACTGGTCCGTTCGCCGGGCGACTGGATGGACATCACCTGGCGCCTGCATGGCTGCCGCCGCGGCTCAGGGCGCCTCGAAGGACACCTGCTCGCGGGTGCGCAGTTCCATCGGCCGAAGCGCATGGTAGATGAATTCGTTGACCGGCGTGGGCACGCCCGCGTCCCTTCCCATGCGGACCAGCGCGCCGGTCTGAGCCTCCAGTTCCGAGAACCGTTCTTCCATGATGTCCCGCTGCATGGAGGCGGTACCGCCGTATTCCACGCTGTCCAGGATGGCCAGGGTCTGGGCCACGATGTCTTCCGGGAGGTTGACCCCCAGGGCGGTGGCCACCTGGTGGATTTCCTCCATGGCCGTCTCGAGGAGCTGCCGCGTCCCGGACTGGCTGCGGACGACGCCGATCGGCGCGCGGGTCACGCCGCCGATTCCGCTCCACGAGGCGATGAGAATGTACTTGCGCCACATGGCGGCCTGAATATCCGCCGGCGTGTCGACGATGAGTCCCCTCGTGCCTTCGAAGGCCCGGCGCAGCCGGTCGACCCGTTCGCTGGGCCGGTTGTCCCATTCGCCGAAATTGACGAAGGGTTCGTAGGCGACGTGCCGGATGAGTCCCGGTTCGGCGATGAACGAGACGATCCCGCATACGCCGCCGAGCACGTGACGCCAGCCGAATTCCTTTGCGAGTTGCTCCGGGGTCTCCACCCCGTTTTCCATGGGCAGGATGCAGGTATTCGGTCCGAGCAGGGGCCGGAGACCGTCGAGGGCGTCGGGCACCTGCCAGCACTTGACGCAGAGCATGACGACGTCCACGTCGCCGGCCTGCCTGGAATCTCCGATGGCCTCGATGGAGGGCAGCGTAAAGTCGCCCTTGGTGCTTTCCACGCGGAGACCGTCCCGCTGGAGGGCTTCCAGGTGCTCGCCGCGCGCGATGAAAACGACTTCTTCCCCCGCCTCGGCAAGCCGTCCGCCGTAATAACCGCCTACGCCTCCTGTACCGAATACCGCAATACGCACATGTGCCTCCGCTGGTCCGGGAATCCCGGTCGATGAATCTATTTCCTTATGACGCCTTCCATAGGACGCCGCGCCGGGTCGGTAGCCGCCTTCGACTCCGGTCCGGCTCCGTCAAGCAAGCAGGCCAATATAATGGAATGAAGTTCGGGAGAGCAACTGCTTTTCAAGTGATCCGGCGGGAGACCGCGGCCGGTGAGACGCACGGAGTACAACTCGCTCGTGCCGCTGTGTTTGTCAACCCCCGCCGCGCTCGAGGACGAAGGCTTCCATGGCGTAGTACTGGGGGAAGCCCAGCTTGTCGAGACGCCGGGCCGTGTGGGTGTTGCGGTCCTGCACCCGCTCCCAGAATTCCCGGTCGTCGTACGCTCCGGGGAACATGGCGGTGTCCTTCTGGGATTCGTGCCGGAAGATGGCCTGGATCTTGCGCTGGAGGTCTTCATAGGACAGGGGGATGAAAACGTCCGCCTCGTCCACTTCCCACTCCTGCCAGGCGCCGCGGTAGAGCCACACGTCCGGGTCCGTCCGGTCGTAGACGGCGAGGGCCTGGTCGATGACCTCCTTGCACATGCGATGGGTGCCGTGGGGATCGGACAGGTCTCCGGCGACGAAGACGACTTCGGGACGGATGTCGTTGAGCAGATCGAGGACGATCCCCACGTCTTCTTCGCCGATGGGAAGCTTCTTTACCTGGCCGGTCTTGTAGAAGGGCAGGTCCAGGAACCGTGTTTTTTCCGGCGGGATGTCGAGCGTCGAAGCCGCCGCGATGGCTTCGGACCGGCGGATGTTGGTCTTGATGACCTGGACTTCGGGGATGTCCACCTGGCCGGCCTGTTTCGTCTCGATGAAGGACCGTACCTTATCCACGATGCCGTCGAACTTCGCGTGGGCGCATCCCAGGTCCCGGAAGGTCAGGCCGATGAAATCGATGAGCCGCTTCACGTCCTCGTCGAAGACGGCGATGTTTCCGCTGGTCATGTAGGCGATGGTGATGTCGTTCCCGGCGCCGGACAGGCGGTACAGCGTGCCGCCCATGGAGATGACGTCGTCGTCCGGGTGGGGCGAGAAGCAGATGCACCGCTTGTTGGAGAAGAAGTCCTCGCGGCCGTAGATCTTGGCGCGGACCGCGTCGAAGGTCTTCCGGTTGAGCTCGTCGACCGAAGGGACGGTATCGACCAGGGAGTAGAGGTCACAGGCGTTGTAGTCCCTCCGCTGCAGGTGCAAGACCGGTTTCTCCACCTGCTCGCACAGCCAGAGTACGGCCCGTTGCGAAAGCTGGTCGGTCCAATCCACCGCGTGGTTGTTCAGCCAGGGACGCTTGACCCGGGTCAGTTCGGTGGACGCGGGCGGATCGATGAAGACCGTCGCGTTCGGGTGGTTCTGGAGGTAGCTGGCCGCCACGAGGGGGCTGACCTCGCCCTCCACCGCCTGGCGGACGATGGGCGCCTTGTGTTCGCCCGTGGCCATGAGGATGATGCGTTCCGCGTCGAGAATGGTTCCAACGCCCATGGTCACCGCCTCGATGGGCACGTTGTCCTCGCCGAAGAAATCGGAGGCGGCGTCCTTGCGCGTGCTCTCGTCCAGCCGGATCAGCCGGGTGCGGGTGTTCGGCAGGGAGCCTGGCTCGTTGAATCCGATGTGGCCAGTGCGCCCGATGCCCAGGAGCTGGATGCCGATGCCGCCCACGGACCGGATCCGTTCCTCGAACCAGGCGCAGTGATCCTCGATTTCCTCCGGGGCCAGGTCGCCCAGGGGGATGTGGACCTGGTCCGAGGGTATGTCGACGTGGTCGAAGAGATACTCGTGCATGTAGCGGTGATAGCTCTGGGCCGACTGCCGCGACATGGGGTAGTACTCGTCGAGGTTGAAGGTGACGATGTTCTCGAAACTGACGCCGCCGCGGTGCAGCGCGATCAGTTCCCCGTACACGTCGATGGGCGTGGAACCCGTACAGAGACCCAGCACGGCCGTCTTCCCCGCCTCGGCGCGCGCCTGCGCGTAATCGACGATCTCCCTGGCGACGGTCCGCGAAAGCGCCTTGTGGTCGGGACAGATGGCGACGGGAATGTGTTCGGTGTCAGGATGCATAAACAACGATCCGGTCAAACGTCTGACAATGTGTGGCGACGGTTACGCCGTGCGGCGACGGTTACGCCGTGGGTTTCTGCCCCGAGGCCACGAAGATCCCGATGCGGGCGAAATCTTCACGGCAGGTCGACTGCACTTCGCAGCAGGTGCCGGCGTCGCCCACGCGGACGTCCCGCAGCCCCGCCGCCTCGAACCAGGTCCTGAGATCGGTTCGCTTGAACCCCAGCCAGCGGTCGTGGTGCTCTTCGCGCAGAAACTCGAACTCGTGCTCGTCCGCGTCCGTGATCACCAGTTTTCCGCCCGGTTTCAGGATTCTTGCCATTTCCCGGACGGCGTCCGGCGGGGATTCAACGTGATGGAGACACATGTTGGCGAAGGCGTAGTCGACCGCTTCACCGGAAATGGGCAGGTCCTCGGCGTTTCCGACGCGATAGTCGATCGCCGGGTACCCGGCGAATTTCGTCTTCATTTCGTCCAGGATGACTTCGGACTGGTCGACGGCGATCACCCGCAGCCCTTCCTCGATCAGGCCCTGCGAGATAAAACCCGTGCCGGCGCCGATGTCGGCGGCGACTTTGCCCGGTTCGACCGAGGCGGCCGCAAGAGCGCTAACCCGGACGTCGTCGGAGTAATACCCTTCGCGCATTTCGTCCCAGTCCTGGGCGACGCGATCGAAGAAGTCCTTGCTGCTCAATGGTAAGCCTTTCCCTGAGTGCGCCTTCCTGCGGAATCGCAACCGGCACCTTGATATAGTTGCTTACGTTCAATATACATATAGTATGAAATTACACGCAAAAGTGTCAATTCCTTCGCGTACCCGTGCCCGGTCGTTCACGTAACTGATATAAACAACAAGAGTTAACTCTTCATTTACCATCCCTCATGAGACTTTGCCTGGATAGTTTCGTCCCGCCGCTCGACCGGATCACGAAGGGGACCGCAAGCTGGGTCGGGGAGCTGGGTTTCGACGTCATCGGCGTGGACCTGGAACCGGACGTGCCGGTCGATGGGAACGCCTGCCGCGCAGTCCGCACGATCCTCGAGGGGGAAGGCGTCTCCATCGGACAGGTCTGGAGCGTGGGCACGCCGCTCGTGCGTCCGGATCCCGATGAATCCGCGACCCATCTCGAGGTCCTGCGCGAGCGCGTGTCCCTGGCCGCGGCTCTCGGCTGCCGGGTGCTGCTCACGGAGGCCGGCGGCATGCACCCGGCGAACGCCTGGTATCCCCACCCGGAGAACCACGGCGAAGAAGCGCTGGCACGCCTCGTCGCGGCGTTAAAGGAGGTCGCGTCACTCGCCGCGGACCACGGCGTTATCATCGCGCCGGAGATGTCGCTGATGACGATCCTGTCTACGGTAGCCCGGGCGGAAGCCATGGTTGCGGAAGTCGGCCACCCCGGCGTCGGGGTCAACTTCGATCCCGCCAACATACTGGATCCCCTGTCCCTGTTCGATTCCGGCGCGTTCGTGGACGATGCCATCAACCGCCTGGGAAGCCGAATCGTGAACGTCCACGCCAAGGACGCGGCGGCCCGGAACGTGCCGCTCATCGTGCATCTCGAGGAACTGCCCGCCGGACAGGGCGTGCTGGACTACGATCGCCTGTTGCGCCGCGCGGCATCTCTGCCGGAGTGGACGTGCATCGTCGTGGAGCACCTGACCGATTACGGACAGGTGGATGCGGTGAGGCGGTTCCTGGTGGAAACGGCCGAAAAGGCGGGCGTGCGGTTCGAGTAACCGGCCGCGGGCGGCTCCTGCGCGCAGAACTCGTGGTCTTTGCTCCTACGCGCAGAGCTCGTGGTCTTTGCTCCACCGGTTGAAGGACGGGTTGGGCAGACCGGCGAGGGCGTCCCTGGCATCCACCCACATCTGGTTCCAGGCCACGGGATCAGTCAGGATACGCTCCGGGTTGGCCTGACTGCGGGCCACGAATCCCGGGAAAGCGCCTCGTCCGGACGCCTGGCCGATGGGGTTGTAGCGCAAGTCGTAGCTCCACCGGATCTCGTTGCTCTTGTTGGGCAGCGACGAGTGGCAGGTGTGCTTGTGCAGGAAGAGCACGTCGCCGGGCTTTGTCGGCTGGGGAACGGCGGCGGACCGGTCCTTCACTTTCTCGGGGATTTCGAGGCCCCAGATATCGGGGCAGTGGTGGAGCAGGCCGTCGCGGTGGCTTTCGGGGATGACGGTCAGGCATCCCTGCTCGGCAGTCGCCTCCTTCAGCGAGAACCAGACGGTCAGCATGTCGGTGTCGTCGGCCTCCTTCGTGACGACCCCATTGTCCTGGTGCCACGGCGAGATGCCGAGTTGAATGCGTCCCGTGTTGGGGTTGATCGGCGTCAGGTGCTCGGGCAGCTTGATGCGCACGTGCTGGACCGGGTTGGAGTAGATTTCGGGGCCGATAAAGGCCTCTACGGCGTCGAGCAGCCGGGGGTTGGTCAGGACGTTGAACACCGCCGGACCGCACCAGAACGGTGTGTCTTCCTTGATATTACCCTGGGGCAAGGTGAAATCGAAATACTGCTGGTGAACCATGCCGCTCTCACCCCAGACTTTCGTGATGCGTTCGCCGAACGGCAGGTCTTCGTACCTGGATTCGATCCTACCGGCCAGGAAGAGCTCTTCCGCCAGTTGATCGAGCACGGTTCCGTACTCCTCGATCACGGGGTCGAGTACAGATTCCTGGTCCAGCAGGCCCCGCACCATCAGGTATCCCTGGTCTTCGAAGAAGGCCATCTGTTCGTCGGAAATGGGTGACATTACAACCTCCCTGTCGCCTTTCGCCGGGGTCTGGCGGGTCGTCCGCGTCAGGACGCGTCAACATATAGACAAGAATTCGGCGCGTCAGCGGTATATTCTGGGTGGAACCGGGTTCGACGCTGTACTATTCATATTGTATAGTCTGCAAGTGTAGTCTGCCGGTCTTATTATAGCGGCCGTTCGGACCGCGCGCAAGGGAAGATGGCTCGCGGTTGTCGATAGCGGTTCCCTAATTTCGCAACCGTTGTTTGTGTTGGCGGCGCCCGCGTCATGCCCGATCCGCCGCATTGACTGAAAGGTGCCGTTGACCGTGGCCGAAAACCATCGATCCGGACCGGGACGGGATGATGCGCCGGATGACCGGCAGGAGGTCTTTCAAAGACTCTTCGACGCGTGGCACGGACGCATCTACCAGACCTGCTTCCGGCTCATGGGACACCCGCAGGAGGCCGAGGACATCACACAGGACGTCTTCGTACGGGCCATGCAGGCTTACGACCGGTTCCGGGGCGACGCCGACCCGGGCACGTGGCTTTACCGTATCGCGGTGAACCAGTGCCTCAACGTCCGGCGCCGAAAACGCCGGCTGCAGTGGCTGGCCCTGGACTTCTGGAACGAAGGCGTTGACGAGACGACATGGACCGGGAACAGGAGCGGCGGGGTCGAGGACGACCTTCAGCAGTCGGACCGGGAGCGCATCGTCGGGAAGGCCATCGACGCACTCCCCGAACGGCAGCGCACAGCCCTGATCCTCTCCCATTTCGAGAGGATGTCCTACAAGTCCATCGCCGAAACCATGGACTGCACGCCCTCCGCGGTGGAGTCCCTGCTGCACCGGGCCAAGACCAATCTCGCCAGGCGCCTGCGTCCGCACCTGGGGGAATTGTGATTCGTTCGCGCGGCTCCGCCGGAATACGTTGGCCGGTCCAGCCGCATCGAGTTGCACAAAAAACGAATGGATCGGGCGATCGGGTTGTCTAAGCGTACAGACAGGGACAGTCCGTGAAGCGACCGCACCGTCCCACGGACCCACAGGATCATCAACAGGCGGGCGAACATCATGAATCAACGGTACTTCGAAGACCGGATCATGCTCTATATCGACGGAGATCTTCCGCCCGATGAAAGGGCCCGGTGCGAAGAATACCTGCGTACCCATCCGCGATTCCGCGAGCGGGTCGACGCGCTTCGTCAGGCCTGGTATTCGGATAACCTGCTTAACGTGACCGGGCCTACCCTGCGTCTGCGGACGCGTTTCGAGGCCGCACTCCGGGGCGAAGACATCATCGAAACCGGACCGACGGTGGGGACGCGGATCGCCTGGCTTGCCCGTCCGGCGCTGATGGCCGTTACGCTGGTCGCGGGCATACTGATCGGGGCCTATCTCGGCAGTGGCACCAACGGAGATACGGCGGGGATCGAACCGTTACCCGTGCAAACCGGCGTAGTGGCTTACTCTTTTGCCAATGACCTGCAGGAAATCTCGTCCGAGCCGGTGGAGCAGGAATTCCTGCTGCTGGACTGGGTCGAAAACGCGGACGATACCGGACGATGAAGAAGAAGCTGATCATATGGGGCGTGGTCTTGCTGACGGTCATCAACCTGGCTTCGCTGGCGACGCGCGCATACCATCGCTGGGGCGACGACGATCGCCGCAGCCGGGGTGACCGGCGCGAGGCAAGGATGTCCATCACCGAACGGCTCGGCCTCACCGAGGCCCAGGCGGAGCAGGTCAGGCAGATGCGGACCGAACTCGGAGATCAACTGACGCCCTACCGGGATGGTTACCGCGAAAAACGGGACCAGTTGTACGATCTGCTCATGGCGCCGGACGTCGACCGCGGGGAGATCGACCGCGTGAAAGCGCAGATGGATTCGCTCCAGGCGGAGCGGGAAGCCATCGTCTTCGACTACATCGTGGCGCACAAGGAAGTGCTTACCCCGGAACAGCAGACGACGTTTTTTACGATGATCAAGGAACGGTTCCGAAGCGGATACCGTCGGAGGTGAAGGATCTACCATCGGAGGAGCAGTTCATGTTCAAGCGGCTTGGGATAAGGAAACTGGCGTACTTGCCCGTTGTGCTGGCGATCGCAGGCGCGCTCGCCTGCGGCGGCGAGGAGGAAGCGGAAGACACGGCGCAGAGTCAGCGCGGCGGTCGGCCCGGGATGGGCGCCATGGCGCGTACCGGCGCTTCCATACCGGTGGAGGTGAAGACCGTGGGCCGCGGCAACATCGCCGCGACGCTGCTGACCTACACCTCGCTCGAAGCGGAGCGGCACGTGGACGTGGTCTCGCGCACGCAGGGGCTCGTGAAATCGATCCTGGTCGAGGAAGGAGACCGGGTGACGGAGGGGCAGCCGCTGGCCCAGCTCGACACCGACGCACTGGAATTGACGCTCAGGGAGCGGGAAGTGAACATGAACAGCCTGGAATCGAACTACAAGCGGTCCCAGGAACTGGTGGAGCAGGAGCTGCTCAGCAGCCAGGAATTCGAGCAGACCAAGTTCCAGTACGAGGCCGCCGCGACCCAGTACGAGTCGGCGAAGCTTCAACTGGAATACGCCACGGTCCGCAGCCCTTTCTCCGGCATCGTCACGGAGCGGCTGGTCGAGGTCGGCAACCTGGTGAACGCGAATGACGTGGTATTCCGGACGGCGGACCTCGATCCGCTGCTCGCCCGCATTCACGTGCCCGAGAAGGACATCGGACAGGTTCGGCCGGGGCAGTCGGTGCGCATCAACGTGGAAGGGTCGGACCAGACCCACACGGGCCGGGTCGCTCTGATCAGTCCCATCGTGGATCCCGAGAGCGGTACGGTGAAGGTCACGGTGGAAATCCGGGACAGGATGGGCACGTTGAGACCGGGAATGTTTACCACGGTGAACCTGGTGATCGCGATCCAGGAGAACGTGCTGCAGGTCGAGAAGAAGGCCCTGGTAGCCGAGGCCGAGGGATCCTACGCCTTCCTGTTCCAGGACGGTACGGCCGAAAAGCGGCTCCTTGAAATCGGCATCGCGGAAGGGGATTACGTGGAGGTGCTGTCGGGTCTGTCCGACGGCGACTCCATCATCACCGTGGGCCAGGAGGGACTCCGAAACGGCGCGCCCGTCCGCATCGCGGGACAGATCCCGCCCGCCGCGGAAGGCATGGGCGGTGGACCGGCGGGCATGGGCGGTTCAGCCGGTGAAGCGTCCCAGGCGCCCGCCGCGCGGCCGGCGAGCGCAGGAGAAGGAACCGGCGGGTCCGGCGGGTCCGGCAGGCCCGGCATGGCCGGCGAGAACCAAGACAGCGGCCGGCCCGGAGGTACGGGCGGCGGACGCATGATGGCCATGGACCTCGATCAGATGAAGGAGCGGATGTTCCAGAACCCGGACATCAAGGCGGCTTATGACAAGCAGGTGGAAGAAGATCCGAGCTTCGCGGAAGACGAAGAAAGGCAACGTACGTTCCTTATCCAGCAGATGCGCCAGATGCGTGCGCAGCGCGGAGGGGGACGGCAGCAGTAGCATGTACGCTCTATCAACTTTCACATTCGTGGGAGGTGAGTTATGCGTTGTTTGATTACTGCACTCATATTGGTGATTGCGTTACCGGCCGCGGCCCAGGACGACCAGAAACTCGAGGAACTGATCCAGCGGTCCCTGACCATGGAAAGCCCCGATCCGGCCCAGCGCGAAGCGGTCGAAAAACAGTTTCGGACCGCCTATGCGAAACTGCACGACCTATGCAACTGCGAACCGGCCGATATAGGCGATGTGCTGGCCAAGGCATGGGATGAAGTACGAAAGGCGGAACTCAAGGACGGTTTCCTCGAGACGGTGGAGATGTTTCAACTGACGCTGGACGGCGTTCGCAGCGAGCTGGATTCGGCCGGCGCCTACACGCCGTCACTTGAAATCTGTCAGCAGTATGCAAATCTCTACGTCTCCGCCCGCCGCGAGTCGGCGACCATGGATGACGCGAGAAAGGCGCTGGTTGAGATGATCCACAATCTGATCGGCGACGAGCATTAAACGAAAAGTAACACGGTAGAGGATTCATGAAAATCATCGGTTTCTCCATCGGCAGGCCCGTGACGATCATCATGCTGATGACGGCGATGCTGCTCTTCGGCACCATCGCCTTCTCGCGGCTGCCCATCAATCTGCTCCCGGACATCACGTACCCGACCCTGACGGTGCGCACCGAGTACGTCGGCGCCGCGCCGAACGAGATCGAGAACCTCATCTCCGAGCCCATCGAGGAAGCGGTGGGCGTGGTCACCGGCGTGGTGCGCGTCAGCTCCGTTTCCCGTCCCGAGCGGTCCGACGTCATCCTGGAGTTCGAGTGGGGCACCAACATGGATTTCGCCAGCCTGAACGTGCGGGAGAAGATCGACCTGCTCAACCTGCCCCAGGCGGCGGAGAAACCCATCCTGCTTCGGTTCGATCCGAGCCTCGACCCCATCCTGCGCATCGCCCTTTCCGGCAATGAGAGTCTCACCGCCCTGCGGATCATGGCGGAAGAGGAGATCAAGCGCGAGCTGGAAGCCCTCGAGGGCGTCGCCGCCGTCAAGATCAGCGGCGGCCTGGAAGAGGAAATCCACGTGGAGCTGGACGAGTCCAGGCTGGCGAGCCTCGGCATACCCATCACCCAGGTGGCCACTCGGCTCGAACAGGAGAACGTCAATCTCGCGGGCGGCACCATCAAGGACGGCGAGACGGAATACCTGGTGCGCATCCTGAACGAGTTCCAGGCCGTGGACGAGATCGGCGACATCATCGTCGGGCAGGTCAACACCGTGCCGATCCTGCTTTCCGACGTCGCCTCGGTTACGAAGAGTCACAAGGAACGCAAGCTTTCCGCCCGCATCAACAGCCGGGAGAGCATCGAGATCGCCATCTACAAGGAAGCCGGGACCAATACCATCCAGGTGGGTCGCGTGGTCAAGGACCGGTTGGATTCGGTGCGGGAAACCGTGACGGGACTCACCTCCGGAGTGAACCTGGAGGTCGTCTTCGACCAGTCGATCTTCATCCAGCAGTCGGTGGACGAGGTGCTCAAGACGGCCATGTACGGCGGCATACTCGCCATCCTGGTCCTGTACCTGTTCCTGCGCAGTTCGAGCAGTCTCATCATCGGCGTGTCCATCCCCATTTCGGTGGTCACCACCTTTTTCTTCCTCTACGCCTTCGATGTCTCGCTGAACATCATGTCCCTCGGCGGCCTGGCCCTGGGGGTCGGGATGCTGGTGGACAACTCCATCGTGGTCCTGGAAGGCATCGACCGGCACCGGAGGCGAGGGGGCGACCAGCCCGTTGCGGAACGGGTGCGCCTCGGCGCGTCCGAGGTGGGACAGGCCGTCGTGGCCGCGACGCTGACCACGGTGTGCGTGTTCGTGCCCATCGTCTTCGTGGAAGGCATCGCCGGGCAGCTGTTCCGGGACCTGGCGCTGGCCGTCACCTTCTCGCTCATCGTGGCCACCCTGGTGGCCGTCACCCTGATTCCGGTCATATCGTCGATCCTGCATCGCGACCGGGAAGTGCTCCCGGTCGGCGGGGACGAACCGTCCGCACAGGATCCGACCACGGTGATGGGCAAGGTCCGGTCCGTGATCGGGACCGTCTGGAACGTATTCTCCAGCGGACTGGGGTACGTCGTAACCGGCGTATTCTACCTCGTCAGGTGGGTGCTATTCACGGCCTGGGGACTGGTGCGCGTCCTGCTCTGGCCCGCGGGCTGGGTGTTCGACCGGATCTTTCCGATCATCCGCCGGGCCTACCCGCCCTTCCTCCGCTGGGCACTGGCCAACCGCGTGCTTACCCTGTTCACCGGGACTGCCTTGCTGGCGGGCTCCCTCTATGTCGTTCCCACGATCGGCATCGAGCTGATCCCCCAGATGAGCCAGGGCGAGTTCTTCGTCAACGTTAAGCTGCCCGTGGGCACGCCGCTGCCCGCTACCGAGGACGCGTTGAATCGCATGTCGGAAATTGCCCGGGACTACCCTGAAGTAAGCACGGTGTACGTACTGGCGGGAACCATGGGCCAGTCCGGCGGCAACGCGGGCGAGGAGCGGGAGAACATCGGGCAGTTGCACATCCGGCTGGAGCCGGGCCTTCGCGGCGCGGCGGAAGAGGGCGTCATGAACCGCCTGCGGGACAGCTTCGCGCCCATTCCGGGCATCGAGGCGCCCGAGTTCGCCCGTCCCGCGCTCTTCAGCTTCAAGAACCCGGTGGAGGTGGAAGTCAGCGGGTACAACCTGACCCGGCTCACGGAAGTTTCCGAGGAACTCGCGGCGGAGATGTCCACGGTACCCGGCTTGACCGACGTGAAAGCCAGCATGGAGGGCGGGAATCCGGAAGTGCAGATCCTCTTCGACCGCCGGAAGCTCGCCAACCTGGGACTCAACCTGGGCACGGTCACGCAGATCGTGCAGAACAAGGTCCAGGGCAACGTGGCCACGGAACTCACCCGCCGCGACCGGAAGATCGACATCCGCGTGTGGGCGGAGGACGAGACCCGGCTCAGCCTGGACGCCATACGGCGGCTGGTGGTGAACCCGGAAGGCACGGTGCCCGTACCGCTGGCGGCCGTGGCGGAAGTCCGCGTCGCCCAGGGACCGAGTGAGATCCGGCGGGTCAACCAGCAGCGGGTGGCCATCGTGTCCGCGGGTCTAACGGGCCGTTCGCTCGGTGACGCGGCCGAAGACATCCAGGGGATCATCGACGGCTTCATGTTGCCCATCGATTTCGTCGTGGGCATCAAGGGGCAGAACGAGGAAATGCAGGTGGCCTTCGCGAGCCTGCAATTCGCCATTCTGCTCTCGATCTTTCTCGTCTACCTGGTCATGGCGTCCCAGTTCGAATCGCTGCTCCATCCCTTCGTGATCATGTTCACTTTCCCCTTCTCGATCATCGGCGTCATCGCGACGCTGGTGCTCACGGGCCAGACGATCAGCGTCGTCGTACTGATCGGGGTGATCATGCTCTGCGGGATCGTGGTGAACAACGCCATCGTACTGGTGGACTATATCAACCAGCTTCGGCGCAGGGGCACGGAACTGCAGGAGGCCATCGTCGAGGCGGCGCAGACGCGCCTCTGGCCCATCATGATGACGACGGCGACCACGGTCCTCGGCCTGCTGCCGATGGCCATCGGCGTCGGTGAAGGCGCCGAGTTGCGCGCGCCTATGGCCATCACCGTGATCGGCGGCCTGATTGCCGGAACGATGGTGACGCTGGTCCTGGTACCGCTCATCTACATGACGATAGAATCGGCTATGGCAAGCGTGTACGGGCTGTTTACAAGAACCGCCGGGCAACCGGTGTCCCAGGAGGTGGTAGAGGCATGAGCATTGCCGAGTTTTCCGTGAACCGACCGGTGACGACGATCATGATCATCGTCAGTGTCGTCACCCTGGGTATGATTTCCTATACCAGACTGCCGCTGATGTTCCTGCCGGACATGTCCTTCCCGTCCCTGAACGTCAGCGTGCCGTATCCGTCCTCGTCGCCCGAGGAAGTGGAACGGCTGATCACGCGACCGCTGGAGGACGCCTTCGGGACGCTCAGCAACATGAAGAGCATGGAGTCCAATTCCAGTGACGACAATGCGCGGGTCCGCATCGAGTTCGAGACCGGGACGGACATGAACATGGCGGCCATGGAGGTCCGGGACCGGATCGACCAGGTCCGGGGCGAGCTGCCCGCCGACGTGGAACGCATCCGCATCCGTCGCTGGAACCCGAACGATATGCCCATCTACAATTTCAGCGTCGCATGGAGCGGGGACCCCGCCGAGTTCTACAACATCGTCACCAAGGTGATCCAGCCGCGCATCCAGCGCGTGGACGGCGTGGCGAACGTGGAAATCAGCGGGATGATCGACAAGCAGCTGCTCGTGCACGTGGACAGCGAGAAGCTGCAGTCCCACAACCTGGATCTGTTCAATCTCAGCCAGACCCTGACGCAGAACAACGTCACCATGACGGCCGGGACCGTCACCGAGGGCGGAAAGAAGTACTCGGTGCGCTCCGTGAACGAATACCGGGCCGCCGAAGAGGTGGCGAACCTGCCCATACCGGGCACGACCCTGTCGCTCCGCGACGTGGCGGAGGTGACCTTCGACTACCCGGAAGACAACAGTTTCCAGCGGCTGAACGGGGTCGACGCGGTCACGATCCGGGTGTACAAGACGTCCACTGCCAACATCGTGGACGTGGCGCAGCGCACCCAGCTCGTGCTGGATGAACTCCAGACACAGCCCCAGTTCGCGGACCTGGAAACGCGGGTCTTCTTCGACCAGTCGCAGAGCATCCGGGACCGGCTTTCGGACCTGCGGAACACGGGACTGCTGGGCGGCATGCTGGCCGTCATCGTGCTGTTCCTCTTCCTGCGGAACGTGCGGAGCACCTTGATCATCAGCCTGGCCATCCCCATTTCGATCATCTGCACCTTCACCTTCATGTACCTGCTGCGCCAGGGCGCCGGGTCCACGGTTTCCATCAACCTGATCTCGCTCATGGGCCTGATGCTGGCGGTGGGCATGCTCGTGGACGCCGCCGTGGTGGTGCTCGAAAGCATCTACCGCCATCGCCAGGAGGGCAACCTGCCGGCGCGGATCGCGGCCGTCGTGGGCACCCGCGAGGTGACCATGGCCATCATCGCGGCAACGGCGACGACCCTCTGCGTTTTCATGCCCCTGGTCTTCCTGGGCGGCGGCAGCCGGTTCATGCTTTTCATGAAGGACTTCGTCGTCACCTTCTGCATCGTCATGGTGGCGGCCGTCTTCATCGCGCTGACGCTCATTCCACTGGTTTCGTCGAGGTTGTTCAACAGGCCGCTGGGCAAGCCCTCGGCGTTCTTCGCGAGGATGTCGGGGCTGTACACGTCGGTCCTGGCCTGGAACCTCAAGCACCGGTTCGTCACGGTGGTCTCTTTTGCCGCGATACTCTACGGCAGCTACTGGCTGTACCAGAACATCGAGATGGAGTTTCAGCCCATGGCGCCTACGCGGGACATCGCGATCGCCGCGGACCTGCCGAGCAGCTACAGCATCGAGGACGTCAAGGCCGTCTTCACGGACGTGGAGACGCTCCTGCTGGACCGCAAGGAGGACTTTCACATCGAATCCATCTCGTCCTACGGCAGCCTGCGCCGGGCCAATATCCGTATCGTGCTGACCCCGCCGGAGGAACGGCAGGAGTCGGCCACGCAGCTTCAGACCCGGATCACCAGCGCGCTGCCTGAAATCGCCGGCGTACAGTGGAGACCCGGCCGCATGCGGCGTTACGGCGGCGGGCAATCGGGTGTGGACGTCGAGCTGAAGGGCGACAACATGGCGGTACTTTCCAATATCGCCGAGGATATCCGGAACCGGATGGAGGTCATCCCGGGCCTCAAGGACGTGGATACGAGCCTGGAGCGGGGCGACGAAGAGATCCAGGTACAGGTCGACCGTGCCGTGGCGCAGACGTACGGGATTTCGCCGAGACAGGCGGCCCGTACGGTGCAGGCGGCGCTGAGCAGCCGGGCGCGGGGCAAGTTCAAGGCCGACGACCGCGAGGTGGACATCCTGCTGCAACTCGAGGAAGCGGACCGCGCGAGCATGCAGAAGCTCCAGAACATGACGTTCGAGCGGGCCGAAGGCGGCATGATTCCCGTGGGGAACCTGGCCAGTTTTACCAAGCAGAAAGGACCCGACGCCATCGAGCGGAAGGATCGGGAATCGCAGGTGGAAGTGGGCGGCAACACGACGGGACCGGGCACACGTGCCATTAACACCCAGGTGACGGAGATGATGGAAAACATGGAACTGCCGCCGGGCTATTCGTGGAGCATGGGCCGGAACTGGAACATGATGCGGGAATCCCAGGGCGAGTTCCTCTTCGCCATCATGCTGTCCGTGGTCCTCATCTACCTGATCATGGCGGCCATATCGGAGTCCTTCATCCAGCCCTTCACGATCCTGTTGTCGGTGCTCTGCGGACTGGTGGGCGCCTTCATCGTGTTCTACCTGTCGGGGACGACGCTGAACACGAACTCGTACCTCGGTGTCATCGTCCTGTCCGGGCTGGCGGTCAACAATGCCATTGTGCTCATCGACCACGTGAACCATTTGCGCCGGGAGGGGATGACCCGCACGGAGGCCCTGCTCCTGGGCGGCCGGCACCGGCTGCGGCCGATCCTGATGACGTCGCTGACGACCATCTTCGGCCTGCTGCCCATGGTGGCCCCCCTCTTCTTCCCCGAGTTCTTTGGACCCGTGGAAGACCGTGGCGCAAATCAGTGGGGCCCGGTGAGCCTGGCCCTGGTGGGCGGCCTGACCACCTCCGGCATCCTGACGCTCATCCTGCTGCCGACGATAAAAACCATCTTCAACGACCTGAGCAACTGGGTCACATCAAGCGTCAAGCGGGCCTGGGCGTAGGCGTGGAGGGGTAGCGCGCAAGCACGGTCTGAATTCAGAAAAACGCCCGGTCCTGGAATCGTTGAAACCAGGACCGGGCGTTTTGGTTTTCGTCACTCTCCCAAACACCATCCTATTCAGGATTGATGCGGTTTTTGATCAAAGCCGCAACCTCGTCATGCCCTTCCTTCTCGGCACCGTAGAGCGGTTGGGCCCAAACCGACTCGGCCGGTACGGTCGGATTGGCGCCCTGGTCCAGCAGATAACGCACCATTTCCGCCTTCCCGCTGCGCGCCGCTGCCGCCAGGGGTGTTCCCCCGTATTCCAACTCGATGGCGTCAATATCGGCCCCAAGTTCCAGGAAAACACGGGCGGCTTCGACATCGCCTTTCTCCGCACAGCCATGCAGAAAGGTCCGGCCGATCCAGTTGGCGCGGCACAGGTCGACTCCGTGGCTGGCCAGGGCCCGGATCGTATCGGGATCCGAAGGGTAGTTGCCGCCCCAGATGTCCGTCAGGCGGAAAAGACCGCCGACGTCCGGCGTGGACTCCAGGAAGGCGGTGATGAGTTCTTTGTTGTTCCGTCCCATCAGTTCATGCAGAAACTGAGGATGCGAAACGACGGCTCCGCCCTCGCGCACGGCCCGTTCCAGTTCCGCGTCGTCCACCATGGCAAAGGGTGGCGCCACGGCGCCATACTCGTGCAACATGGCCTGCATCCGATGGCCGTCTGTGCCATGATTGTACTCGACAGTAGTCAAACAAGATCCGGATGAGTCCACCTCGGCGTTTGGATCGGCCCCGCGTTCGAGCAGCAGTCTCGCCGTCTCAATGTGGTTGCCCGAGCAGGCGCCGAATAGTGCCCCGCCGCGCGGTGCGTTTTCTTCCGGCAGGTTGGGGTCGGCACCCAGGTCCAGCAGCGTTTCGACGATCTGTGTGTGTCCCCTGCCGGCGGCATAGGCAAGCGGACTGCGTCTGCCGGCATCGAGCGTGCGGGCCTGGACCGGATCGGATACCAGTACCGCCTCGACCCGTTCTACATCACCGGCCGCACAGGCGACGCTCAGGGCGTATTCCGCGCCGCAGGCGAGAAGGTGCCGTGTGATGACCCAGGTGTCTTTCGGAGCCTCCGCCGGCAGATCGCGCGATCGGAACCAGTAGTCCCCGTTGAGTGAGACCAGCAATGGGGTCTGGCCGTCGGCGCGGCGGGCTTCCAGGCTGGCGCCCCGAGCAACGAAGATATCCACCAGGTCGTTCTGCCGCGTGATCACCGCCCAGTGAAGGGGGCCGTTGCCCAATGCGTCTGATGCGTGCATCAAGTCGGCCCGGGCGGCCAGCACCGCCTCCACACGCGCCTGGTCACGGCTTTTTATCGCGTCCGCCAGCTCCTCGAAAGCTGGATCGTACCCGAATCGTTCCCGCATCGCCGCCTCGAGCAGCGCCTGTACGCTGTTGAAGCCGCGCTCCAGCGAGATGTCCAGCAGCTTGTCCCACGAATTGTACGTGTATCGCGACTGGCCCGGGTCGGCACCGGCCTGCAACAGCAGTTGGACCACCTCGGCATGGCCCTCGCGCACCGCCATGTGGATGGGAAACTGGTACCAGTACTGGGCATTGACCAGCCGGGGGTCGCGGTCCAGCATCGCGCTGACCCGCGCCAGGTCGCCGGCCCCGCTGGCGCAGAATAGCGCCCAGGCCTGGTGGCCGTCCACGGCTTCAATACCATACTGGTAGCGTTCGGTCTTCAGGTCATCGGGCTGGAGCAGACTTGCGATCCGTTGCGCGAAGCGATCGTCACGCGAGGGTGCCTGTCCGGGTATTTCCCTTTCAGCCATTTTCAGCATCTCCTTTCTTAGCCGTTTGCGGGCCGAGCGCAGCCGGTTGTTGACCGTCGACGCCGACAGGTCCAGAAACGAGCCGACTTCCCGGTGTGTATAGGTCGAAATGTAATAGAGCAGCGTCGCCATGCGCTCTTCATCGGGCAGCCGGCCGATCGCGGCCATGACGCGGGTTTTCTCGTCGCGCGTTTCCAGTTCCTCCACCGGATCGCTTCCCGCGAGCGATTCCGCCGCCGCGTGTTCGATTGCCGCGGCGTGCTCAATGGCCACGGTTTGCCGCTTGCGCAATACGCGGCTGCAGCGCATGAAGACGATCCGCTTGAACCATCCGGGGAATGCCGCCGGTTCGTGCAGGCGCGGCAGTTCGGTCCAGGCGCCGACAAAGGCCTCCTGCGCGGCGTCTTCGGCCAGGTGGAAATCGCCCAGCAGCGCGGAGGCGTAGCCCACCGCCATGTCCTGGAACCGGAGGACGATGTCGTCGTAGGCCGCGCGGTCGCCGGTCTGGGCACGAACGACCAGGGAAGAGAGATTGGTGTCGCTCATAGGCATACACCCATAAGCACCGTCGACAATGGCGTTCTGGTAGGATTTTTTGGAATGGCCGGGCGATCGTACCGTCACATCGCCGAATGGAAGACCCGGTCGTAGATCTGGTGGACGCGGGCGGTGTGCTTCCCGTAGGCTTCGAGCATACGTCCGGGTCCGGCCTGCCGTTCCCGGGGGGTCGGTCCGGACAGCCCCATCATGCCGGCCAGGACGGCCTGGGCGCCGTGTTCCCGGGGGATCTCGTGGGTCTGGTGGCCCGAGGTCATCTGGATGCGGTTCTCCAGGTCCCGCAGGAAGAGATAGGCTTCGTCCAGGTCGGACGCTTCTTCATCGGACAGATACCCCTTTTCCTCCAGCGCGGCCAGCATCCTTCGGGTGCCCCGTTCCCAGGGCCAGCCCTGGAACCCGCCGTACACCAGCTGGAATCCCTGGGCGATGAACTCGATCTCCCGGATGCCGCCCTTACCCAGTTTGACGTGGTAGTCGCCGCTGCCCCGTTCGATCAACGCCTTCGCGATACGTTCCCGCATGTGGTTGATATCTTCCAGGATCAACGGCTGGTCGAGGGCGGGGTAGAACACGAAGGGCTGGATCGTATCGAGGAACCGTTCGCCGACCTCCCTGCTCCCTGCCGAGTGCCGGGCCTTCAGGAGCGCCTGGCGCTGCCAGGCCTGTCCCTGGATTTCGTAGTGCCAGCGGTAGCCTTCGATGGAGTTGGCGATGTCGCCGGCCCGACCCTCCGGTCGCAGGCGCAGATCGACGCGGAACACCTGGCCGTCCGGCGTGAGCCGGCTGATGAGGTCGGTGATGGTCCGGGCCAGCTTGGGATAGTACTCGTAGGTGGAGGTCCCGTCCTTCTCGGTGCGCCCGTTCGTGACGTCGTAGACATAGAGCAGGTCGATGTCCGAGCTGAAGTTCAGGTCCCGGCCGCCGAGTTTCCCCATGCCGATGACGGCGAAGCCGCTCGGCTTCGATTCCTCGAGCATCGGCCGGCCGTGACGGGCCTGCAGTTTCGCGCCGCACACGTCGTGGGCCGCCTGCAGGCAGAGGTCGGCCACGTCCGTGAGCCGTTCCAGGACCGCCGGCGTTCCGGACTGCCGCATCAGGTCGCACACGGCGATGCGCAGGTAGGCCTGCTGCTTGAACGTGCGCAGGGGTTTCATGGCCTCGTCGGGTGTTGACGCGCCGTCGAGCATGCCCGTCAGTACCGCGTCCAGTTCCTCTGCCGGCTGCAGCGTGCGCCACGCGTCGCCCGCGAAAGTGCCGAGCAGGAACCCCACGTCCTGGACGAGTGTCGTGGTGAGATACGGACTGGCCGAAAGGATAGTGAGCAGCGCGTCCCGGGACGCCGACGGTACGGCCAGCAGGTCCATCAGGGCCGGGATCTTTTCATCATCGCTTCGCGTAATGAGCGTGTGCAGACTGATGAGGGCCCGGTCGGGTTGCAGGGAACTGCCCGCTGCCTCGACCAGCGCCGGCATGAGGTGCTCCGGGGCGCCTTCGCCTTGCCGAGCGCCCGCGCCCAGCGGGGCCAGCCGCGCATCGATCTGTCCCAGCATGCGCCAGGTGTCTTCCGGCTGCTCGAACCCGGAGGTGCGCAGATGGTCGGATACCGCGGCCGGCAACGGCGAGGAAAGCGCGTCGCGGTCAAATGAGAGGGTCGTCATGGTCGTGGCCTGAAAAAGACCGCGCCTCCCCGCGTCGAAACGGAGGAGGCGCGCGTTACGATGAAACGCTACTGCCCTGCGATCCGGACTAGATATCGTAGTAGAGACCGAACTCCCACGGGTGCGGACGCAGGCGAATCTGGTCCAGCTCGTTCTCCCGCTTGTAATCGAGGTAGGTCTCGACCAGGTCCGGCGTGAACACGTCACCCTTGAGGAGGTAGTCGTGATCGTCCTCCAGGGCGTCCAGCGCCTCGCCGAGGTCCTGCGGCGTGTGGGCCACTTCCGCGGCCTGTTCCGGCTCGAGATCGTAGAGGTCGAGGTCGATCGGCTCCGGCGGCTCGATCCGGTTCTCGATACCGTCCAGGCCGGCCATCATCATGGCCGTGAAGGCCAGATAGGGATTGGCGCCCGGATCCGGCGTGCGGAACTCGATCCGCTTGGCCTTCTCGCTCTTCGAATACATGGGGATCCGCACGCAGGCGCTTCGGTTGCGCTGCGAGTAGATCAGGTTGATCGGCGCTTCGTAACCCGGGACGAGCCTCCGGTAGGAGTTCGTCGTCGGCGCGGCGAAGGCCAGCACGGAGGCGCAGTGATGGAGCAGGCCGCCGATGTAGTGCCGTGCCATGTCGCTCAGGTCGGCGTACGTGCCGGCCTCGAAGAAGAGGTTCTTGCCTTCCTTCCAGAGGCTCTGGTGCACGTGCATGCCCGAGCCGTTGTCTTCGAAGATCGGCTTCGGCATGAAGGTCACCGTCTTGCCCGCCTGCCGGGCGACGTTCTTGACGATGTATTTGTACATGAGCAAGTCGTCGGACATGCGCAGCAGCGTGTTGAAGCGGATGTCGATCTCGGCCTGCCCCGCCGTGCCCACCTCGTGGTGGTGCACTTCCGACTCGATGCCCATGCTCCGGAGCGTCAGCACCATGCGCGTGCGCAGGTCCTGGTGGGTGTCGTTGGGGGGCACGGGGAAATACCCGCGCTTGTACGGGATCTTGTTGCCGAGGTTCGGTCCCTCGTTCCGTCCCGTGTTCCACCAGCCCTCGCCAGCGTCGACCCGGTGGAAACTGGCGTTCGGCTTCTGGGCGAACCGCACGTCGTCGAAGATGTAGAACTCGGCTTCCGGGCCGAAGTAGGCCGTGTCGGCAATGCCCACGGACTGCATGTAGGCCTCGGCCTTCTGGGCGACGTACCGCGGGTCGCGTGTATACATCTCAAGCGTCACCGGGTCCTTGACATTGCAGACCAGGATCAGCGTCTTCGCCTCCATGAAGGGATCGATCTTGGCCGACAGCGGATCCGGGATCAGGATCATGTCGCTCTTGTCGATGGTCTGGAATCCCCGGACGCTCGAACCGTCGAACCCGACACCTTCCTCGAACGTGTCTTCCTCCAGCGTTTCGATCGGCGCCGAGAAATGCTGCCAGGTTCCCGGTACGTCGATGAACCGGAAGTCGACCATTTCCGCGCCCTGGTCCCTTGCAAATGCGATTACGTCAATTGGGGTCACGAGTATTGCTCCTCCCTGTTGATTATTCGATGAATCGATGACCGGGAAACCGAGCCCGGAAAGGACCAGGTGGATCCAAACCGGGCCGCCGGATCACCGCGGCAATTTGCACATCCTCGTACACGAACTCAGCTGGAACAACTTAGCAAACTTAATGTATACGGTCATTGTTTCGCAAGTGTTTCCCCGAGGTTAAATCCTTGTTAATTCGCGATTTTTTTATTTTGCACCTCGTGGATATTTCACCGTTGCCGGCCCGGATTGGATACCGAGCATAATGCCGGTCTGTGGCGCGGTATCATGCCGGTCGCGGCGCGGTTGACGGTGCTCCGGACCCCGGAAAAAGGTATTGACTCCATACCCCTCCGCGCATATAATGAGGTAACTGTTTCAGGAGCCGGAAAACCGATTGGAGCATGGTGTTTCCGGGTCTTTCAAACGCACGACTTTTCCAGGCATTTCCGACTGAAATCAGCGTTGTTCAGCCCTGCATGGTTGCGGTGCGGATGCCCGGTGCCGATCGATGCAGAACTTGGGAGAACGCCATTCGGGCTACGCGACGGCCAGACGGACCCCGATGGCGGTGTGGTACATCCTGGCGGCCTTCGTTGGCGCGTTGTTGGGTATCGTCTTCCTGGTCGTGGCCTATCCCGAAGCGTTGAGTACGCTCGGCGGGGGACCGGCCGCCGGGAACGCGAATTCAACGCAAACGTCTATACATGAAAGCCCGGCATCGTCCGGTCAGCCTGGATCGGATGGTCAAACTGGCCAGCCCGGGCGCGGCAGTGCTTTCGGGGCGCCAGGGACCGGTGGAATCGCGGACCCCCGTGCGGAATCCCGGCGTTCGCCGGCGAGACTGATCGCCGCAAACGAAGCGATCACCACGTCCCGGCGCACTTCCATC
The DNA here is from genome assembly GCA_009835325.1 of Gemmatimonadota bacterium. NCBI lineage: Bacteria > Pseudomonadati > Gemmatimonadota > Gemmatimonadota bacterium. The sequence goes on from VXWP01000053.1 coordinate 30,121, forward strand.
GTATCCGCGGTGGAACGGGCGGGACCAGCCGTCGTGAGCATCGTCGCGACGTTCCAGATGCAGCGGCGCGGATTCTCCTCGATGTTCGACGACCCCTTCTTCGGCCATTTCGTGGTGCCGCGGTTGTACACCCGAGAAGAGCCGAACACGGGGTCGGGCGTAATTATCGACGAAGCGGGCTACATCGTCACCAACGCCCACGTGGTTCAGCTTGGCGACTACACGGCCAGGCGGATCCGGGCCGTCCTGACCGACGGCCGAAGCCTGGCCTGCACCCTGGTTGGCGTGGACGTCATGTCGGACCTGGCCGTGCTCCACGTGGAAGGTGAAGACATCCCGGTGGCGGCGCTGGGCCGGTCCGACGACATCATGACCGGCGAGTGGGCTATAACCATCGGCAATCCGCTGGGTCTGGCCGTGGAGGACGCCCAACCGGCCGTGGCCGTCGGCGTGGTCAGTGCGCTGGGACGGAACTTCCGCCGGCAGCAGGGATCGAGGACGGTCTACCGGGACATGATACAGACCGACGCGACCATCAATCCGGGCAACAGCGGCGGTCCGCTGGTCAACGCCTTCGGCGAGGTCATCGGTATCAACACGTTCATCCTGTCCGAAAGCGGCGGCTCGGAGGGCGTGGGTTTCGCCATACCCATCGACCGGGTCCGGCGCGTCGCGGACGAGCTGATCCAGTACGGCGGACCGAGACGGGGATGGACGGGCTTGTCGGTGATCGACATCACGGAGTACGTGGCCCAGGAGTTGAACATCGCCAATCGACAGGGCGTGCTGGTGAACGAGATTGATCCGGACAGCCCGGCGGACGCGGCCGGCATCCTGGTCATGGACGTGATCAGGAAGATCAACGGGGAAGTAGTCGCCAGCTACCCCGAAGCGCGGGAAGCGCTGTACGGCAGCCTGGTGGGCGATTCCATCGAACTGGAGGTCGAGCGGGACGGCCGCCTCATGCCCCTGGTCCTGCATATCGCCGAGTTGTGAGGAATTGAATGGTACGTGACGGTTGGGTCATGGTCATCCCCCTGGCTGCGCTTGCGGCCGTCAGTGTGGTGATCGGATTCCTGGCCCCCGGTGCGGTCTGGATCATACTGGCGGCGGTGTTTGGCGGCCTGGCCCTGTTCGTCGGGTTCTTCTTCCGGGACCCGGTCAGGCAGGTGCCTCCGGGCGACGGCCTGGTGATTTCCGGCGGCGACGGCAAGGTCGTGACCGTCGAGGATATTGAGCACGACGCCTTCATCGGCGGACCGGCCACGCAGATCAGCGTGTTCCTGTCCATCGTGGACGTGCACGTCAACCGGATTCCCATCACCGGAGTGGTCAGATTGCGCCGGCGGATCGAAGGGAAGTTCAAACTCGCCTTCAAGGACGAGGCCTCGGGCGACAACGCCCAGATGGTCTTGGGCATCGAAGGAGAAAAGGGCCGCGTCCTGATCAAGCAGATCGTCGGTTTCGTGGCCCGGCGGATCGTCTGCAACGTAAACGAGGGCGACGAAGTGCGTATAGGCGACCGGTTCGGCCTGATACGCTTCGGATCGAGGATAGACGTCATCGTGCCGGCCGGCGCTGAGATCCGGGTTAAGAACGGAGACCGGGTCCGGGGCGGTGAAACGATACTGGGAGTACTTCAATGAAAAACTGGGTGCGCGTCGCGTTACCGAACGTGTTCACGCTGGGCAGCATCTTCTGCGGGGTTTCCGCCATCTTCTACTGTATCGACGGGTTTAACGCACTTACCGGCGACCCCGGCCGCGCGCCATGGCTCATCATAGCCGCCGCCCTCCTGGACAGCATCGACGGCAAGGTCGCGCGCTACAGCCAGGGGGCGACCCGCTTCGGCATCGAACTGGATTCGCTGGCGGACGTGATCTCCTTCGGGGTCGCGCCCATAGTTCTCGTGTATACGCTGAAGCCTTTCGGCGAGATCACCTGGGTGCTATGCCTCCTCTTCCTGATGTGCGGCGCCATACGCCTGGCCCGATACAACGTGATGACGCTGCGCCGCGTCGAGCGGATCAACCAGGAGAAGGACAACTTCATGGGCCTGCCGATTCCCGTGGCGGCCATCGCCGTGGCGTCCTACGTCATCTTCTGCTGGGACCGGTGGGAGGAACTGCACCTGGAAGGCCCGTTCATGGGATTCATGCTCCTCCTGTCCATTCTCATGATCAGTCCCCTGTCCTACCGCACCCTGCCTTCCCTCGCCTTCAAGAGCAAGTGGTCCATCCTGAAGCTGTTCGCCATCGCCGTGGCCCTGGCGGCCCTGGTCTGGAATCCGCAGCTCACGATCTTCCCCATCGTGCTGCTGTACATCCTCTCCGGCATCGCGGCCTGGGGCGTCCACATGGTCCGTCACGACGAGGACATGGCGCTATCCGTGGAAGAGTAAGGGAGTCCGTTCATGGCACAGCGTAAAGGGATGGGCCTGCTGGTGTTCTACATCCTGGTAGGCGCCATCGTCGGAGGGGTGGTCGGTGAATTGATCGGACTCCTGTTCGGACACTTCATGCCCGGCAGCATGGTGGAGAAGTTTTTCCTGGAAGCCTTCGTCTACACTTTCCCGCCCGCCACGCTGCCGCTCGTCATCTTCTCCCTCACCTTCGGCTTCACGGTCAAGGTGAACGTCATCAGCCTCCTCGGGATCGGTTTCGCCACCTATTACTATCGCTGGTACTAGCACCCTGACGAGATGACGAAACCACTTTCCAGCAGTATCATTCCAAACTGCAGTTCCCTTCCTTCGACACACCATCACCAGCGGCGTTCGTCCAGGCAAACTAATGGGCGCGTTTTCGGGCGGGCGGTCATGCTGCCGATTGTTGTTGCGGTCGTTGCGGTGTTTCTCGCGTGGGACAGGGGCGAGGCCAGCCCGGCTCGTGGTGCTCAGGGCAACGCCGGTGATCTTGATCACGCTAACGTCGCCGCCGCACAATCCGCCAGTTACGCATTCGACCGGCACGAGATCAACATTGGGCCGGCGGTCCGGCAGACGGTGCTGACGGGATTCCTGCTGGGTGGCGAAGTGGCGGACCTGGCGGTGGTAAAGGTCGATGAAGATGGCGGTCGCCGCCTGCGTGTCTATGCGTTAGAGGAAGAACCCGATGATGGTGGACCGGGGATGGCTGAAGCACGCTCGTCGCCCCCTGCAGATGGTACCTGGGCACTGCGGATGGATACGCGGCTGCGTTCCGGTGTGACCTTCGTCGACGTTGCTCGCATCGGAGACCTCGACCGCCTGATTACCGGCGAACCGGGACGGCTTAACGTGTGGGATCCCGACTCGGGCACGGAGCACGAACTCGTGTCCGTCGCGAATGCCACGGCCGGTTTCCAGGCACCTCGCGAGGGTGAGGTACCTCACGTGGACGTCACCCGGGACGCGAACGGCGATGGCCGGATCGACCTGGTCGTTCCCGGCGACAGTGGATTCCAGGTTTACGTACAATTGGAAAGCGGCACCTTCGCCGATCCGGTGGTAGTCGGCCATCCGCCCGGCCTGGATCCGATTCTCGGCGCCGACGGATACCGATACGACCCCTGGAGCGTGAGCCGGATCCACGAATTCGACTTCAACGGCGACGGCCGGATCGATCTGGTGTCCTGGAACGGGGACCACTTCGAAGCGCAGGTCCAGGACAGTCAGGGCCTCTTTGGCCCCCAACCGTTAACCTTTACCACCGACGTGCGATTCGACACCGACGAAGTTACCGCGCTTGCCGTCGGGGAAATGACGGGCCGGGCGCTTCACTCGTTCGATGACCTGAACGGCGACAGCATCGCCGACATGGTGGTCTACGTCCTCGAGGGAGCACGGATCAAAGACAAACGGTCCGCTTACGAAGTGCACTTTGGCGCGCACGGAGTCGATGGCGCGGGTGGACCAGGTGGCACGCTCGGAACTGGTGACAGCGGATCCGGCGCCCGTGGTCCTGATGCACGTGGGCCCGGCAGCCCCATCCGATTCGCGTCCATGCCAGATGTCACGATCCAGACCGAAAATCAGGTTCAGCTTGTCATGGAGCGCCGCGATCTCGACGGGGACGGCGAAGGCGACCTCATCGTCACCTCGATCGAGAACAAGTACCTCGAAGGCAGCCTCTTCAAACGAATCAAGGGCTTCATGGGTGATGACGTCTGGTTGAATCTCGACTTCTACCACGTGCGTGACGGCCGCATCCCGGACCGCGCTACGGTCATGCGGCGCATCCAGCTGGACGGCGCTCCGAGTCCGCGGGAGCCGGGTTGGGTTCCCCTGGACGTCGTGCTGCAGGGCGGAAAACACGCACGGCGGAGGGACCGCGAGCAGTACTCACGCGCGTTCAACAAGAACCTGTTCATCGGGGACGTGACGGGAAACGGCCGCGCCGACCTGCTGATCGAGTGGACCCACCGGGAACTGCATGTCTACGAGGGCATCCCCGGTCCAGGCCTGTTCGCCGACGTGCCGCGGAAGGTAGCGATCGAACTGCCCAATGACGAGGAATTCGCCTGGATGACCGATCTCAACCGGGACGGCCGCCAGGACATCGTCATGCACCATCCATTTACGAAACGGGACGCGCATGGCGCGCCGATGGAGCTGCCCGGTTCGGAGTCTCAGCGCGTGACCCTGTTGATCGCTCGGTAAAAGGCTGATGGGGAATATCGAACAGCGCACAATTTGCTGGCTGTTCAGGAGTGTGAATTGGAACACCTAAACGAGTTGGCAGCCCACGACCTGGCGCCTCGGATCAGGTCCGGCGAAGTGACCGCGGAAGAGGTAGCCCGTGAAGTCCTGCGTCTGATCGAAGAGAAAGACCCCGCCATAAACGCCTTTCTCGCGGTCGATCGGGAGTCGGTGATCGAAGACGCGCGGGACGTCGACCGTCGTATCGCCGCCGGCGAAGCCACCGGACCGCTGGCCGGCATGCCCATCGCCATCAAGGACGCCATCTGCACGAAGGGCCTGGAAACCACCTGCGCTTCCCGGATCCTCGAGGGATTCGTGCCGCCCTACGACGCTACCGTCATCGCGCGGCTGCGCGCGGCGGATGCCGTGATCGTCGGCAAGACCAACATGGATCAGTTCGGCATGGGGTCCTCCAACGAGAACACCGGGTTCGACATCTGCCGGAATCCCCTGGACACCTCCCGTGTACCGGGCGGCTCGAGCGGGGGTTCCGCCGCGGCCCTGGCGGCGGGCACGGCGGTCCTGGCCCTGGGAGAGGACACGGGCGGTTCGATCCGCCAGCCCGCGGCTTTCTGCGGCGTCGTGGGACTCAAGCCCACCTACGGACGGGTCTCCCGCTACGGCATCATCGCCTACGGATCCTCCTTCGACCAGGTCGGTCCCATGGCCCGGAACGTGGAAGACTGTGCGCGCCTCCTGGGTGTCATCGCGGGTCACGACCCCATGGATACCACGTCGGCATCGGAAGCGGTGCCGGACTACACGGCCACTCTCAAACAGGACATTGCTGGCCTGCGCATCGGCGTACCCGAAGAATACCTGGCGGAGGGCCTCGACCCATCCGTTAAAGAGAGCGTAAGCCGGGCGATCGAACGCATGGAATCCCTGGGCGCCCGCGTGGAAAGCGTCCACCTGCCCCACACCGAATACGCCGTGGCCGCGTACTATATCCTGGTCACCGCGGAAGCCTCCTCCAACCTGGCCCGGTATGACGGGGTGAAGTACGGGTACCGGGGTGAGGATGGGGGCGCACCTGCCGTTGATGCGACGGCCGGAGGATCAGGCGATGGGACGGCCGCGCAGCCGCTCGCGCCCGATGACCGGCTGGACGCCATGTACGGATCGACCCGCAGCGGGGGGTTCGGCCTGGAGGTGAAGCGCCGCATTATGCTCGGCACCTACGTACTCAGCGCCGGCTACTACGACGCCTACTACGACAAGGCCCAGCGCGTGCGCACGCTCATCAAGGACGACTTCGACCAGGCCTTCGAGAAGGTCGATCTCCTGGTGGCGCCCACCACGCCCACCACCGCCTTCCGCATCGGCGAGAAGATCGACGATCCACTGCAGATGTACCTGTCCGACGTATATACCGTGCCCATCAACCTCGCCGGCGTGCCGGCTATCTCCCTGCCCTGCGGTACGGATCCGGACGGCATGCCCATCGGCCTGCAGATCATCGGGCCGCACTTCGGGGAGGAGCGGATCCTGCGGGCGGCCTACGCCTTCGAGGAGGCGACGCGGTCATGAGCGATGCGGCCATGAAATACGAATCCGTAATCGGGTTGGAAGTGCACGCCCAGCTCCTCACCAATTCGAAGATCTTCTGCGGATGCTCCGTGGCCTTCGGCGGTGAGCCCAACACCCGCGTCTGCCCCATCTGTCTCGGCATGCCCGGCGTCCTGCCCGTCCTGAACCGCCGCGCCGTCGAATACACGATCCGCATGGCCCTGGCCGTGGACGGCCACGTGGCCGAAACCAGCGCCTTCGCCCGCAAGAACTACTTCTATCCGGACCTGCCCAAGGGCTACCAGATCTCGCAGTACGACCGGGCGGGCGAACCCATCTCCCTGGCCGGCGGCATCGAGATCGAGGGCGAGGACGGCCCCCGCTTCGTCCGGCTCCGGCGGATCCACCTAGAAGAAGAAGCCGGCAAGTCCATCCACAACGAACCCGGGTACGATCCGGATCTGAGCTACATCGATTTCAACCGGACGGGCGTGCCCCTGATGGAGATCGTCAGCGAACCGGACATCCGCAGCCCCCGCGAAGCCTCGGCCTATCTCGCCCGGCTGCGTCAGATCCTGCAGTACATCGGCGTCTGCGACGGCAACATGGAGGAAGGCAGCCTGCGCTGCGACGCCAACGTGTCCATCCGAAAGCCCGGCGATCCCCTGGGCGAACTCGTCGAGATCAAGAACATGAACTCCATGCGGTCCATGGAACGAGCCCTGGAGTTCGAAATCGATCGGCAATCCGAGTTGCTCGATGACGGCGGCAGGGTCGTGCGCCAGACCCGCCTCTGGGACGAGGAGAAACGGGAGACCTTCCCCATGCGTTCGAAGGAGGAAGCCCACGACTACCGGTACTTCCCCGACCCCGACCTCGTCACCGTCGAGATCGCCCGCGCCTGGGTGGACGAGATCGGCGAAGACCTGCCCGAACTCCCCGACGCGCGCATGCGGCGCTTCGTCGACGAATACGGACTGCCGCAGGACATGGCGCGGCAACTGACGGAGAACCGCGCCCGGGCCGACTACTTCGAGGCATGCGTTTCCCATGCGGCCGGCGAAGCACGCACCGTCAGCAACTGGATGCTCAGCGAACTCCTGCGCGTCCAGCACGAGAACCGCATGGCCCAAGAGACCCTCGAAGCCCGTATACCGCCCGATCACCTCGCCCAGCTTTTAGGACAGATCAAGGAAGGCAAGATCAGCGGCAAGATCGGCAAGGACGTCCTGGACATCATGGCCAAAACCGGAGAAACGCCGGCCTCAGTCATCGAGGAACAGGGCCTTGTGCAGATCTCGGATACCGGCGAACTCGAGGGCGTCGTCGCCGGCATCCTAGCCGAACATCCCGACGACGTCGCCGAATACCGGGCCGGCAAGACCAAGCTTCTCGGCTTCTTCATGGGTCAGGTCATGCGCGCGACCCAGGGCAAGGCGAATCCGAGGATGGTGAACGAATTACTCCGGAAGAAACTGGCGGAAGGTTGAGACCGTTCCCGGGAATCACCCGGAATCCGTGATCTTCAGCAGGCCCTCGACGCGGCCGAGCCTTCCGTTCATGTCGTGCATCTCTTTCCGGATGGCGGTAACTTCGGTACGAACGGATCCAATCTCTTCCTTTAACTCCTCCTTCAATTCCTTCATATCTGCCTTCAGTTCCCTTCTCAGTTCGTTGGTTATGGCCTTGGTCTGTTTCCAGAAGAAGATGAAAGCCGTCAGCAGCGTAACGGGTGTCAGGAGAAGCTGGGCGAGTTCCATCATAGTCTTCCCTCCTTCTTAGATTGGGGGCGCAGTCCGGCGGTTATTCCAGGTCCGTTTGTCATATACTTACACCTTTTTTACTGTCGTTACTCTTTGCTCGATCGAACAACGTCGGAGGTCATCAGCAGACCCTCGACGCGGCCGAGCCGTCCGTTCATGTCGTGCATTTCTTCCCGGATGGAAGCGACATCGTTGCGAACCGAAGCTATTTCTTCCTTTAACTCCTCCTTCATTCCCTTCATATCTGACTTCAAGTCCTTAATGTCCGACTTCAATTCACGTCTCAGTTCTTCTCTGCCGGTTTTGGCCTGCTTCCAAAAGAAGATGAAGGCCATCAACAACGTGGTTGGTGTGACAAGAAGTTGAGCGAGTTCCATGGCCTTACCTCCTATTTGTAAGGGACGTAATCCGGCAGTCGTTCCAGACGCTTTCGTCCCGGCCGTTGCGCCAGTTGGGATTCGACTACTTCTTACGCAGTTTTTCAAAGTCCAGGGTCATCAACAGACCCTCAACGCGGCCGAGGCGTCCGTTCATGTCGTGCATTTCTACCCGGATGGATGTGATCTCCTCGCGCAGCGACACGATATCTCTTTTCAGTTCGTCGCCGATGGTTCTGGTCTGTTTCCAGAAGAAGATGAAGGCCGCCAGTAACGTGCCTGGCGTTATGAGAAGTTGAGCAAGTTCCATGGTTTACTCCTTCGATGTAGTTCGGGTGAGTGGTCTCATTCGCACGTAGAATCGATGTGAGTGACCAACGCTTCATAACGAATCAGTCGTAGAAATCGCGGCAAATCTGGTAACAATCGTGCGAAAATGGGGTTTTTCGTTCGGGCTGGCGTAACTGAGGCGACTGTTGTGCGGATTCACAAAGCGGATTTGGGCGAGCGTTATACTGCGGGCGTAATAGGAGAAGAAAAAGCGAACCCGGTAGTGGGAATCTACGATTGGGTCACTAGACGATCTTGTTTCGTGTATACTTTGTAGATACCTTGTTTACCGTATCCCTGGATGGGTTAGACCGAAAGTTCCTGGCTTCACCACACTCTTACGAGGATCCCATGTCCCCCGAAAAAGCTATTGAGAAACGCCAACAACTAATACGCGACGGATTCTGCGTGGTCGACGATATCCTCGGCAGTACTTTCCTTCAAGAGTTGCGCATCGAGACCGAGCGCATGATGGAAGACTGGGTGCCGCCACCGGATTTCAAGTACCAGGGCCAGCACGTCACCGCGCAGGGGACTGAGAACCCAACCATTCAGAAGCTGCTCGACTGGCCCGCCACACGGCGCGCCCTTGAACAGATGGGTCTGGGCGACTTTGCCAGCACCGGTGGGGTCATCCTCCTCACCAAGGATCCCGGAGAACCGGCACTGTATTGGCACCAGGACTGGATGCAGTGGAACGATCCGATGAGCTGTTCGCCCTGGCCGCAGATCATCTTCGTATCGTATTACCTGAGCGATACGTCGCGTGAGAACGGATGCCTGAAGATCATCCCCGGCACCCACCTGAAGCGTATTCCGTTGCACGACCAGCTGGTGCCGGCTCATGAACAAGGCGCCCGCTTCATTGCCGAAGACCATCCCACCATGTTCAGCGACCACCCCGACCAGGTCGAGGTCTACGTAAAGGCCGGTGACCTGGTACTGGCTGATGCCCGTGTGCTGCACTCGGCGCATCGGAACCTGACCGACGAGCGCCGCACCCTGGTTCTGGCCTGGCACCGACGCCCGGACACCGTGCCAGCCTATTGGACTGATCCGGTGCCGGCGATCATCGCCGAACGCGACGCTGATGCGGAGTATCCAGGATCCAGGATTCCGGGGGAGCTTCTGCGGTAGGTGTGAAGAGGGTTAGTCGAAAAGGCGGGAACTCGACTGAAGCAAATGTGAAATGTGTATACCATGTCGTCAGATTTCATAGTTTTTTTACGACATGGTATACGTTTTTCATACAAACGAACGCATAGTCTAAATAGGCGTACTTTCAAGATCACAAACAGTTGCAGTTGCTTGACAATGGAATTGTCTGGCAACTAACGACCAATAAAACCGACTAAACATGCCCCGTAACTGGTCCGAAGCCGAAATCTTCGCCATCGTAGAAGACTATTTCGAGATGCTCGCGCTCGAACTGGAGGGACGCCGTTACAACAAGACCGAGCATCGTCTTGCGCTCATGGACACGGTTGATCGCACCAAGGGATCGATTGAGCGCAAGCATATGAACATCAGCGCGGTGTTGGCCGTTCTCGGTCTTCCCTATATCAATGGGTATAAACCTTACAGCAATTTCCAACAGGCGTTGTTCGAGGCGGTGCAGGCACGACTTCATGATGACACTGTTCTTTATGCGTCTTTGACGGGAGAGGCTGCTGTAGTAGGGGAACCTTTAGCCGAGTTTCGCATAGATACGGAACAGGTAATTGACCCGGAACAGGTTTACATAGACGCGCCGCTACCTCTGGAAGTCACAGTGCCGCAATTACCGGAAGACATCAGCAGGATTGTACGGAAGTTCGAATCTCCCGCCGAGCGGGATGCCCGCAATCGAATGCTTGGAAAGGCAGGCGAGGAGTTCGTGTTCGAATTGGAGCGGAAGAGGTTGTCCATGCTTGGCAAGCAGGACCTGGCAGACGATGTACGTTGGGTCGCTCGGGACGACGGAGACGGTTACGGCTACGACATCCGATCATTCCACGGAACAGGCACAGGTGACGAGGCCAGCCGCGAGCGCTGGCTGGAGATCAAAACGACGAACGGTCCGAAGACTACCCCGTTCTTCATTACGAGGAACGAATTGAGTGTATCCGCAGAAAATCCCAAGATCTTCAGGATTGTGAGGTTATTCGACTTTCGCAGAAGAGCGCGAGCTTATCGTCTGGAACCGCCGCTGGAGGAACGTGTTCGGCTTACACCTGCGATATACAGGGCCTATCCATGAATCCTGCCCGTATTGTATTGATAATCAGGCCAATTGACCTAACTTAGCGTCAGCAGGTCAACTAACCGTACATCCTACCAACCATCACGTTCCCATCCCGATCAACCGGAGAACATTCCGCATGTCGAGAAACACCCCGAAGATTCGAGTCCTCCTTTCAGCCCTGGTGGCATTGGCCTTGCTCGCCGCATATCCCCCAAGCCAGGCATCGGCCCAGAACCAAACCATCACCGTCGTCAGCTTCGGCGGCTCCTACTCCCGTGCCTGTGAGAAGGGATACCACGAGCGGTTCGAAGCGGAAACGGGCATCAAGATCAATTTCGAGGACTACAATGGCGGGCTGGCGCAGATCCGCGCGCAGGTGGACGTGGGAAACGTATACTGGGACGTAGTTGACATGAATGTGGCCGATATCGTCCGGGGTTGCGATGAAGGACTGCTCGTTCCAATCAACATCGACGATTTTTCTCCGGGCGCTGATGGCACGCCGGCCGCGGATGATTTCGTTGAGGGTACGGTCTCGGAATGCGGCGTGACGACCCTCTTCTTTTCGACGGTTATCGCGTACAACGACGAACGCATCGGCGACGTGAAGCCCAAGACCGTCGACGACTTCTTCGATCTGGAAAAGTTCCCGGGCCGCCGGGGCATGCGGCGGGTTCCGCGGGTCAATCTCGAATTCGCGCTGATGGCGGACGGGGTGCCGCTGGACGAGGTATATGCCACGCTGGACACGGAGGCGGGCATCGCGCGGGCCTTCCGCAAGCTGGATACCATCAAGGAACACATCATATGGTGGGAGACCGGGGCCCATCCGCCGCAGTTGCTGGCCGACGGCGAGGTCGTGATGACCACGGCCTACAACGGGCGCATCTTCAACGCGCAGGTGCTGGAAGATCAGCCTTTCGTCATCGTCTGGGACGGCCAGGTCCTGGATACGAGCGGGTTCGGCATCGTCGAAGGCACGCGCAACCTCGAAGCCGCACTCCGGTTTTTCGACTTCGCCGCCACGGCGGAGTCCATGGCCGGCCTCGCCCGGTACATCGCCTACAGTCCGACGCGCCGTTCCGCCATGCCGCTGATCTCGACCCACGCCGAGACGGGCGTGGACATGAGACCGTATATGCCCACGACCCCGGAGAACGCCGCGCGCGCCTTGCACAACGACTGGGAATGGTGGAGCGACAACGGCGAAGAAATGAACGAGCGTTTCAGCACGTGGCTGGCGCGGTGAGTCGGCGCGGTGAGGAGACAGAAGACAGAAGACCGAGCAGTTCCCCCATGATTCGTATAGTCCTTTCGGCCCTGGTGGTGTTAGCCTGGCTCTCTGCATATCCTCCGGGCCAGGTATCCGCCCAAAACCAGACGATCACCGTCGTCAGTTTCGGCGGATCTTACGCCCGGGCCTGTGATAGAAGCTACCACGATCGGTTCGAGGCGGAAACAGGCATCAGGATCAACCTGGAGGACTACACCGGAGGATTGGCGCAGATCCGTGCCCAGGTGGAGATGGGTAACGTGTTCTGGGATGTTGTTGATCTGAACATGCCCGAACTCGTCCGGGGTTGCGACGAAGGGCTGCTCGTTCCCGTCAGCATCGACGACCTGCCAAAGGGCGCCGACGGCGCGTCCGTAACAGATGATTTCGTCGAGGGTACGATCACCGAATGCGGTGCGACCAAGTTGTTCTTTTCGAGGATGATCGCATACAACGACGAGCGTATCGGCGACCTGAAACCCACCACAACAGCCGACTTCTTCGATCTGGAAAAGTTTCCGGGAAGACGGGGAATGAAACGTTCGCCCGTGGCCAATCTCGAGTTTGCCCTTATGGCTGACGGCGTTCCACAGGAGGACGTATATAACACGCTGGACACCGAGGAAGGTGTTCGCCGCGCGTTCCGCAAACTGGACACGATCAAGGAACAGATCGTATGGTGGGAGACGGCTGCCCATCCCCCTCAGATGCTGGCCGATGGCGAGGTAACGATGACCACGGCAGCCAATGGACGTATCTTCAATGCCCAGGAGCTTGAGGGACAACCCTTCGTCATACTCTGGAACAGCCAGATTCTGTATACGAGCGGCTATGGCATCGTCGAGGGTACGCGCAACCTCGAAGCCGCACGCCGGTTTCTCAGGTATGCCAGCAAAGCGGAGTCCATGGCCAACCTTGCCCGTTACATCGCCTACAGCCCGACGCGCCGTTCCGCCATGCCCCTGATTTCGACCCACGTAGAGACTGGCGTGGACATGAAACCGCATATGCCCACGAGTCCGGAAAACGTGGCGCGCGCCCTGCACAACGACTGGGAATGGTGGAGCGACAACGGCGAAGAGATGAACGAGCGGTTCAGCACATGGCTGGCGCGGTGAGGAGACAAGGGAGACTTAGATGCCTCTCGCGATGACGCCAAAACAGGCCCAAGACTTTGACGAGGGGGGCTTTATCGTTCTCGAGGAGTTCTTCGATCCTTCCGAACTCGACCGGCTGCTCAGCGCCATCGAAGAGGTCGGCGAACGGATAAGATCAGAGAAGAACCTCGGTCCCGATGACCCCTATGCCGTGCGCAATGCCCTGGCGCATCACGATGCGTTTCTCGATCTCATCGATCACCCGCGTATGCTGCCCCTGGTGGTGGACGCGATCGGCTGGAACATCCAGATCCGCACTACGCACCTGGACGTCCGGCCTCCGTATCCCGAGGACCTGAAGGCGCGGATTTCAGGCGTCGGCAAGGGTGAAGACCACGAGGCGGGATACCGCAATGTCGGCTGGCATCCCGACCTGGCGAGCGACGACCTGTTCATGGCGCCGTCCCTCGATGGACGCCTGCCGTACATGGAGGTCAAGGTCTTCTACGTGCTATACGACATGACCGAATCCGATTGCGGCAACCTGTGGCTGGTGCCGGGCAGCCACCGGCGCCGGCCCGCGGAACTGTTCGGACGGGAAAACGGGACGGATCCGGAAGGGGCGGTCGAGCTCAAGTTGCCGATCGGCTCGGCCGTGTTGTGGCGCACTGCGGTGTGGCACTGCGTCGGCCCCAACCTCTCGCGGAAGACGCGCAAGATCATGCACGTGGGATACCACTACCGCTGGCTTCGGCCGACCGACTTCAACGAGCAGGATCCCGGACTCATCGAAAGAAGCCCGCCCATCCGGCGGCAGCTGCTGGGCGCCCTGTCCCCGAAGGGCGACCCGATGGGACCGGATCCCTATTACCATCCCGCGTCCCGGCATTGGATGTCGGAAGACAAGGACGACGTTCCGCTCCGCGAGTGGGCCGAGCGCATCGCCGAAGGTTAGATTCCAGTTCCCGCTTCGCGAATAGCCCGGGTTAATATGCATGGCCCCGGCTAATACGCCCCCTTGATTCGCCCGAACCATCCGTGCAGTGGATCACCCATTTTCTCCATGTAGCGATCCATCCGACCCATTAAATCCTGTCTTACAGTTTCATATTCCGGTTCCCCGTACACGTTGTCGAGCTGGTAGGGGTCGCGCAGCAGATCGTACAGCTCGCCGGGATCGGCCGAATTAAAGGTGAACTGGTGGGTTCGGGTGCGGACCATGCGCTGATTGGCGACGGTGAAGTGGCGGTCGAATACGCAGTAGACTTCCTCGCGCCCATTCGCAAAGGGGCGACCTTCGATGGCCGGGAGAAAGGACTGGCCATCGAGATCGGCGGGCACTTCGACACCCGCAGCGTCGAGGGACGAGAGCATGATTTCGTGGAGGTAGACGAACTCCTCGCAGGCCGTGCCGGGCGCATGACAGCCGGGATGGGCAATGACGAGGGGGATGCGGTAGATCTCGTCGTACATGAATTCGCCCTTCTCGATCAGCTTGTGCGCGCCGAGGCAGTCGCCGTGGTCGGCGGTGTATACGATGATGGTGTTGTCGAGTTCGCCCAGTTTCTCCAGGTGCGCCACGACGCGTCCCACCATGTCGTCGAGGAGTGTGCAGTGCCCGAAATAGCGTGCGCCGATTTCCTGGAATCCTTCCCAGCCGTAGTCGCCCAGCCCCCAGAGGTTTTCGATGAGCTTCTGACGATAGGGCTTCTTCTCGAAGGTCTCGGCGTACCCCGGATGCTCAGGAATAGACTTCGGGTCGTACATGGAGAAGTACGGCTCCGGGACCAGCGAAGGGCTGTGCGGACCCCAGAAATTGGCCCACAGGAAGAAGGGTTCCTCGCTGCCGGCCACCTCGTCGAGCACGCGGATGGCTTCCTCCGCGACGAAGTACTCGATGCACGACTCGACCGGCCCTTCGTGCAGGGCGAACATCTCCTGGCGCTGGTTCGAGGGATTCGTGCCGACGTAGCGGTGCGAAACCGTGGGCGGCGGGTCGAAACCGTGCTCTTTCAGATAGTCGGCGTAATAGTTGTGGCTGCTTAGACTGCCGCCGAACTGCAGGCCAGGGAGCAGATTCCCCCCGGGGAAGCCGTAGCCCATGAAATCCTTGCCGGTGAACCCGTAGCCCGTGGGACCGGTTTCCTGGTCCACGTGCCACTTTCCGGCATACCCGCAGCGGTAACCTGCATCCGACAGGTAGTGGTTTATGCCGCGCACGCCCTCGTTCAGGCACAGGCCGTTGGCCGTGACCCCGTGCCTGTGCGGATAGAGCCCCGTGTAGAAGGAGGCGCGGGCCGGCGAGCAGATCGCCGTCGGCGTGAACGCCCAGTCGAAACGCACGCCCCGCGCGGCCAGGGCGTCGATATGCGGCGTCCGGCACACCTCGTTCAGCCCGTAGCAACTCACCGTGTCTAGCCGTTGCTGGTCGGACATCAGGACGACGATATTGGGTTGCTTGGGCAATGGGTTCTCCTCTCTGCGGCGGTGGTCGGTTTTATTCTAACGAAGGTAATGGGCGCCCACCAGACGAAGTGATGGGTGACCATGCTACGTAGGCATGGGTGCCCACTCGGCGAAGGCGACGGGCGCTTTTACTTTTTTAGTATTCAGTGTTCTGATTAACGCATTTCAATCAATGAACTTAAACTAGTTGTCCCGGTCAAGGATGCTCACTCATATTCACTGCCTCGTAAACCCGCCAATCACGAATGAAATCCGGCATACGGTATTATTCGAGTTGCCGAAACGTAGAGCACCCCACTTATTACCAGTTGAACCTATTTACATCCTGAATATCCTGAAAACCCCGCTGCCCAGAACGTATCGCGTGGAGTTCGTAATTCACGGAGTTCGCCACTTGATTAAATGGCAAATCTACCTTGCACTATCGACGCTGATTACCTGTGCCGTCTGCGTTACCATCAGCGTTACCGCCCAGGAATCGCCGGATTTCGAAGAAAC